>JAPLHV010000072.1 GCA_026389455.1 Coprothermobacterota bacterium | reverse complement strand
GCCGCTGCCAAGATGCTGAAGAGCGGCACTACTACTGTGTGCGAGCTGGTAGAGGCGCCTATCGCCCTGGGAACTTCACCCTCCCCTCTGCAGCGCTCTGCTCAAGCTGTCGAGGAGATCGGCATCCGCGCCCAGATCGGTTTCGAAGTAACTGAGCGAGTTCTCGGCGCGCCTATCCTGGAGCGGTTGGAGCGAGCCAACGCGGAGAAGGGCTTCGCCGAGAACATGGCTTTTCTAGAGAAGCGCCCGCCGAGGAACGGCAGTCGCGTGGAAGGGCGCCTGGGGGTACATACCGCTTTCACCAATTCGTATCAGACCCTGCGCCAGGCGCGCGAGGTAGCCGACGCCTATGGTTGCGGCATCGAGATCCATATCGCCGAGATCCCCCGCGTCTTCCTGGTGGAGAAATTCGGCAAATCAGCACCGGAGGTGCTGGAGGAAACGGGCTTGCTGGGGCCGGATGTGATCGCCGCCCACTGCATCGACCTGACCGAGGGGGACTTGGAGATCCTTCGCCGCAACGGGGTGAATGTTGCCCATACGCCGATGAGCAATTCCCTCGGCGGTAACGGCGTGGCTCGCATTCCACGCATGCTGGAACTGGGGATCAATGTGACCCTGGGTCACGATTGCTTCTTCACCCTGGATTATTCCCAATACTTCCGTTACATGTATCTGTTGCACAAGGCTCACAATGCCAACCCGATGTTGATCCCTCCTTTCCAGGCGCTGGATATCGCCACCGGCAACGGCGCGCGCGCGATGGGCCTGGGAGATGAGATCGGCAGCCTGAAGGTCGGCAAGAAGGCCGATCTGATCGTGATCCGGCCGGACTCGCCCACTCCAACTACGCCCGAGTCGGTTCTCTCCTTTTTCACTATGACCTTCGAGGGGCGGCAGGTAGAACATGTCATCGTGGACGGCCGGGTAGTGGTAAAGAGCGGCTGCTTGACCACCGCCGACGAGGATGAGGTTCATGCGGCATGTCTGGAGGAAGCGAAGATCCTCTGGCGTAAAAACGGTATTTTGATATAGACTACATCATTATTGCCTGGACTCCCAAGAAGCCCCGGCAAAGAAAGCGGGGAACGAAGTGAATATGGAACAAAGCAAAGAAGAGAATGTAAAAGAGGGAAACGGACGGAAAGTGAATACCATCCAGTCTGTGGACCGGGCTCTGCGCATCCTCGAAGTGATCGCCCGGGCAGGCCGCGACCTTGGCTTGGTGGAGGTCAGCAGGTTGGTCGAGCTGGATCCAAGCACGACCTACCGCCTGCTCAAGACACTGGAAGCCCACCAATACGTTAAGCAAGGGCAGAAGAAGGACAAGTACTCGCTCGGCTTCAAGGCGTTCGAGATCGGCAACGCTATCCCACTGCTGACCCATCTGCGCGGCGCCTGCAAGGGCCCGCTGGAGGCCTTGCGCGACCGCACAGGGGAAACTGCCAATCTGGCCGTCCGGGATGGTCAGGAAGCCCTCTACGTGGAGCAGATTTCAGCCCAGCAATACACCCTGCGGGTTAGCTCCGAGGTCGGCCGCCGTGTGCCGCTGCACTCGACGGCGATCGGAAAAGTGATCCTTGCCTCTTTCGGCCATGCTGAGCTGAACGCCTACTTGAAGCGACCCCTCACCCCCTTTACATCCAAGACTTTTACCAACGCAGACACATTGCGCGAGCACTTGGAAGAGATCCGCAAGCGTAACTGGGCCCTGGATGATGAGGAGTTTGAATTCGGGGCGCGCTGCATTGCCACCCCGGTGAGGAATGCAGCGAATCAGGTCATCGCTGCAGTGAGCATTTCCGGCCCCTCCGTGCGCATCGGAGAAGACCGTATCACCTTCTTCCTACCTCTCCTGTTTCAAACAGCCACGCTGATCTCCAACTCCCTCAACTACTGAGCAATCGTATTCAAGATTGAGGCGGCCCGTCATAAAGGGGACAAACTGAACGTCAAGGGGGACAGATTTTAATCTGTCCCCCTTGACGCGAGCTGCCTTCTCTTTCAACTCTCGAAGAGCATCAGAAGCGATCCAGCGGGCAGGCTTGCCGGGAAGTTGCGCCATTTGTTCAGCACAAGCGATAGCTTTCATGCAGAGGTTTATGTTGCGCTTGCCAACTTGACGAAGGGCCCAGTTGACTGAACAGCCTGCGGCAGCAAGTTACCAGCCTGCGGCAGCAAGTCCCTTCTTGACATAGTTGCGCGAGTCCTCCGCTCCCTCCAGAACCAAGGGAAAATAGCTCTCGAAACGCTCGTCGGGGGCGCTGCGATCATGTACAGCCAGCACGGCCAGGAGTGAAAAGCTGGCTCGCCGGACATATTCCTCCTCCCTTCGCCCCCATTGCCATATCTTCTCCCAGGCCCAGGGAAGCCGGCGAAACAGGCTGGCGCAGGTTTGGTCGGTCAGGTCCCAGGAATCGAAGTCACACACCCATCGCTCGGTTTGCTCTTCATTGACCTCTCCCGGTTCTTCCACCAGGCTTGCCAGGATGCGAGCTTCATGGATCCAGCCGGCCCACAGCTTGGCGGCCAGGTCGTGATCTTTACCACATTCCTTGGCCAGGCTGCGCAATTTGGGCATCGAAACACCCAGAGCTCGATCCGTAAGAATTCCGTAGCGGGCCATTCCTGGCAAGGACTCAGGGGCCGCCCAAGCCGATAACCGGGCGAGAACCTCTTCAAAACGCAATCGATTTCCCATTATGGCCTCCGGGTTGTTTTGACTCGGAACGCCTCAAGCATGCGGCGCTCTTCTGGTTTAGGGACTGGGACTACTACGCGAACGGCTCTCGGCGCCAGGCGCAGGTACACCGGGGTTTCCCCCAGTTCCTCCCCGTCGGCTTGCACTGGAAGAGGCGGATCAGCCTCCACCCGAACCTCGTAGTAAGCCTCGCGCTGCGCCAAGTGGCGGTCGATGCGCTGCCAACCGAGAAGCACGTTGGAGGTCAACAGCAGGTATTCAATCAAGTTCTTGGAGAAGATGCTGAAGACCTCAAGGCGACCGTCATCAAGGCGGGCTTGGGGGTCCAGTCGTAACAACGGTCCACCGATGGCCGTGCTGTTGGCGACGATCAGGTCGGAGGCTGGGAACCGTGATTCCTGGCCGTCGATGGTCACACGAAAGGCGGCGTGCGGAGGGAAAATAGCCTTGCTGACGGCCGTCCAGACGTATGCAGCGGTTCCGAAAAGGCGTTTCTCGCGCTGCGAAGTGTCACGAACCACCGAGGCGTTAAGGCCGATCCCCATGTTGAGGAAGAAATAGCGCTCACCTACCTGCATGGCGTCGATGGAACGGGTATCATGCGGCCCAAGAATCAGCTCAAGGGCGCGCTCTCCCTCCAGGGGGATTCCCAGGTCGCGTGCCAAAACATTCCCGGTTCCACATGGCAGAATGGCCAAAGGCGGCTCCATCCCCACCAAGCCTCCGGCTACACCGGCTACTGTGCCATCTCCGCCGGCCGCACAAAAAAGATCGTAGGATTCTGCAACCTCTTCTCGCACCAAGGAAGAGAGATTCTCACCCGGATGGACGCGATGAATCCGAACTTCCCAGGCGGCCTGAGCCAGACGAGCCCGCAACTCCTCTCCCAGGGTCAGAGCAGAGCCACTGCCTGCCTCCGGGTTGAGCGCCAGGAAAGCCCGCTTCCCCATCGGTCAGCGGCAGTGAAGGCGGCAGAATCGGTCGATCGATCGGTCGTAAGTGCGCTCCACCTGGGCCGGGAAGTAGCAAGCCGGCAACTCCCCGAGGGAGCGGTGAAAGCTCAAGCACTGGCAACAGAGTCCCTTGCGCGGGCAGGGCTCATAAGTGCAGTTACAGCCTTGTTTATTTCCGTCTTGCCGGCATTCCATTGGCATCTCTTTCAAAAGATCCCCGCCGCAAAGAGCCCCAAGACAATCGCTGCGATGATCAATATAATATCCAGTCGGGCCAGCCAGAGGTGTACCGGGCGCAGTTTCTTCTTACTGGTTGCGTCGCGGAGGCCAAGCCAGCGCAGTCCGAGCCACAGCACGGCCAGGGTGAGGAGGATGGCGGCAAGGCCTACCCAGGTGTGGGGCGGGCGAAGATGGAGCCCGGTGGAGAGTTGAACATTGAGGATTCCCAGGATCAATCCGATGATCAGCACTCCTCCTCCAGCCAAACCGAACTGACGGTGGCGCGTGAACCAGCCGTTCCCCTTTCCCCCGAGGACCTGGGCGAGAGTGAGGAGGGTCAGAAGGAAACCGATTGCCATGAGGATAGCGTGATACGGCCAGAGCACGGGGGCAGTCTGCTCGCTGGATGCTTCTCCAGCCATGGCCAAGGCGCCCGAACCGCGCACCAGGTGAACATTCCCCCAGTTATCATTGGCGCCATAGGCCCAGATCACAGGGATGTTTCCTTCAGCCGGGATCACCGCATCGTAGAGGTCCCCGGTGGAGAGCTTGCGGGAGAACTCCAGGGTGGTCCATGCTAGCGGCCGGCTGCCGGTTTTGGTGAGGAGGTCATCGCTCCCTCCCAGGTCCGTGTCGGTGGGATGATTGTTCCCCGTTTCCGCCGTCGAGTAGGCGTCGAGGATGGTCACCGCTCCTTCCCTCGTTACCCAGCCAATGACCATATCGGCGTCTTTCATCTTCACTGTAGGAGAAAAGCCGATGGCCACCCAACCGGCGGATTTCACCACCAGCGCCATGCTCAGGGTATCCCCCTCGATTTCCCAGTAGACCTGGAAATCTCCTCCCGCGAAAGACGTTTCATGGGGGTATTCTCCCGGCTGCTGAATTCCATCAGCGGTGATGGCCAGAGCCGGTATTGCTCCCCCGCCAAGGGCGAAGAGAAGGGTGAGACAGAGGAGAATAAAGTACTTGTTGCCTGTATGATGCACGTGCTTCCTCCTGGGTTGAAATAGGGAAGAGGGGATCAACCCTCTGTCCGTTATTCTCGCAGCAAATGACCTCCGGTCAACTGGGTGTTTTCCACAGGACTCCCTGCCGGGGGCTGTATTGTAGCGCGAAGGGTTCGATCCCTTGCGCAGGAAGTCCCTGGCATCCCCGCAGGCCCGATGCGCCTTGGGCGGCAGCGGTCAGTTCAAGGATTGCTCCATGCCAGTTCCAATCCCGCGACGGTGGTTTTCAGCCAGAAACCGAGCTTGTTGGGGAAAACGTCGCCGCTTAAGAGCGGAACATAGGCAGAGCCGTTCCAAGCCAGTGGGGCAGAAGCCAACAGGTTTCGATTCAGCGCTTCATCCAGGGTCATCGTCTCTCCTCCGGCGCGCACGGCAACACGATTCCAGGCGAGATCGTTGGTGAAGGGATTGCCCTCTAGATTCCAGCCATTCCCCAGGGCTGCCGAATAAACGGGTGCAGCCAGTGGAGCGCCGGTCAAGGACAGGGTGTTGGAAGGGGACTTCAGCCAATAGGCAGCGCCGGGTTGCAGGACCAGCTGGGAACGTCCCAGGTAGCAGGCTTGCAGGGGATCCCAACCGAAGATCAGGCAACCCGAGGGAAGCGCCTGATCGGCTTGTGCGGGAAATAACCGAACAGGCATCGTGAGGAGGTTCCACCCCGGGGTGAGTAGATATCCCAAGGCAATCTGGTAGGTCAATCCCCAGCAATCGTTGCTCGCGTGAGTTTGAAGTGCGCCGCTTTCTTCATGGGAAGGATTGTTCCCGCCGAAAATCAGGCATTGATCTTGGGCTGAATCATAGACCATGGCCATCCCCATCTGGGTGGGGGGAGCGGCCACAGTGGCCAACTGTTCCCAACGATTTGCGGCCGGGTCGAAGCTCCAGGAGTCGTTGAGGATGGTCCACTTTTCTTCTTCCTCCTCCGGATGCTGTCCGCCGAAGAGCGCCAACTTGCCGCGGGCGCTATCCCAGGCCAAGGCGAAACCGTAGCGAGTTCCGGGGAGCTCGCCGGAGGGCTGCACCGCGGTCCATTGCTTGCTCGTGAAGTCAAAAGACCAGAGATCATTCATGCTGGACCAG
Organism: Coprothermobacterota bacterium; assembly: GCA_026389455.1. Classification (GTDB taxonomy): domain Bacteria; phylum Caldisericota; class JANLFM01; order JANLFM01; family JANLFM01; genus JAPLHV01. The sequence goes on along the minus strand of JAPLHV010000072.1, from coordinate 28,989 downwards.
GAAATCCGGGGATCCGTTCCGCCAAAGAGGAGAACCCTCTTGGCACGATCGTTCCAGGCCATCTTGGCGAAAGCGCGAGGAGTGGGTCCGTCGGGGAGATCAAGCTCCGTCCAGGCCTGGTTGGAGGGGTCGAAGAGCCAAGTGTCGCCGAAAATGTTATTTTTGTCGTGCCCTCCAAAGAGCAGCAGCTCTCCCGTCTCCGAATCGGCCGCCATCGCTGCGGCCGTTCGCTTGGGAGGGGGATTTGCTGCTGGTATTTGCGTCCAGACATAGCTGGGGGACAAGGTCCAGAGGTCGTTGCGGTAGGGCATAGCGCCTCCGAAGAGGACGGAGGCATCCCAGAACGGGGAATAAAGGAAGCAAGCGCCCTGCCGAGGGGAGGGCGCTGTGTCGGTTGGCGGCAGGATCTCCCAGGCGTTGGCGCCAGCGTCGTAGATGCAGGTTTCCCCGCTGTTCGTTTGCAGGAGGCCATCATAGGAGAGGAATGCTCCCCCGAAGGTCAGGAAGAGTCCGCGCTGGGGATCGTACGCTCCGTCAATCCAGGAACGGGCGCTGGGCGGATTCCCTTTGTCGAGACGGCGCCAGGCATGGAGCGACTGATCGCTGACCCATGTCTCATTGGAGCTTCCCCACCCCTTGGCTTCACCGAAGACGCCGCCAAAGAACACCAGTCGTCCCCCTTGCCAGTCCCAGGCCAATCCGGCGAAGTAGCATGCGCTGGGCGATCCCTCGATAGGCAGGAGAGTCCACTGCCGGGCGGTAAAATCGAAGAGGTAGGTTTCGTGATAGGCAACGGCGGAGGCCAGATCCCGGCCACCGTAGAGCAGGGCGCCCCCTACGGCCGGCGCGCAGGTCATCACATGGCCGGCCCTGGGAGCGGGCCCCTGGAGAGGGGTGATTTGCTCCCAGACATTGGTGGAAACATCGTAGAGCCAGGTGTCATCCAGGGAAATCTGGCCCGTATATCCCCCGAAGAGGAGCACTTTGTCGCTCTGCGCATCATAGCTCAGGGCCGCATAGGTTCGGGCCGGGGGAGGATTGATGGGATCCAACCGGGTCCACTTGCTACTGGCTGGGTTGAAGGACCAGGTATCGTTCAGCGTCTGGTATTCAAAGAGGTTCGGCGAGTCGCGGCCGCCGAAGAGGATCACCCGGTCCCCCGCCCAGACCATCGAGTGCCCGCCTCTTGCCATTGGCCAGCTTTGCGGAGACAGGGCTTGCCAACTCCTGCCGGGGAGATCGAACAACAGCGTATCGTCCATCAGCGCACCAATTGAGGAGACTCCCCCGAAGAGGAGGGCCGTCTGGCTGTCGCCAAGGAAGACCAGCGGGCTCTCGAAACGCGGGGAGGGCGGATTATCCACTGTCAGCGGTTCCCAGGCCGATGCCCCGGGGGCCAAGGTCCAAAGATCATTGAGGTCATACGGCGGCATGCTTCTCCCGCCGAAAGCCACCACTTGTCCGGATACCGGATCAGCGTCCATCCCAAAACTGTTGCGCGGGTCCATCAATGATCCGCTACGTAAATCCCAGGTTGGCGAGATGCCGCCTGCCTGCACTGCTTCAGGAGGGAAGAGCGGCAACGCGGCAGTCGAGAAGGGGAAGACCGAAATCAGAAAGACAACCAGAAAGAGCAACTTCAAGAAACGCAACGCTGAACGAGCCATCATCTCACCAACCTTTCACGGTAATCCGCATGTCTGGAATTCATCATAGCACGCTGTCGGCAGAGGAAGGCCTCAACTTCTTCGCTTGCGGATGAATGCTCGACCAGCTGACTTCAAATCTGGAGCGGTGGAATGATGCCACCTCGATTGAACTTCAAAGACTTTCGGACTATGATCTCCGCCGATGCGATCGCCCTTAGCCTTTGGTCAACCATACTTCCATTCAAGCCAGGGAGGAGATCAGGAGACGGGCATTATCTTGCGGAGGAAAAAGCATGTTGGACGAGGATTTGGAGAAGTTTATCGCGAGAGCCTGCCAGCTCGGCGCTGTGGAAGCGAAGTTGATCCTCGCCGCCAGCGTGGTTACGGCAGCCTGGGTACGATTCAAGTGCCAGTTCGGATGCGCAGGGTACAACAGAAGCCATTGTTGTCCGCCAAATACGCCGACTCCCCATGAGACCCAGGAGATTCTTCGTTGCTACCAGCGCGCTTTGCTCATCCACTGCGCAAGTGATGAGCTTCCCACTAAGGTCGTCACCTCGTTGGAACGGGAATTCTTTTTGGCTGGTTACTACAAAGCTCTCGGGCTAGGTGCAGGACCTTGCAACCTCTGTGAAAAATGCGGGCCTACGAGATGCCTGCACCCCAAGGAAACCCGACCCGCCATGGAAGCCTGTGGCATCGATGTTTTCGCCACAGCGCGCGGCAACGGCTACCCGATCGATGTCCTTGTTGATCGCTCCTGCGGGGAGAACAGCTATGGTCTCGTCTTGATCGACTGACCCGTGCTTCCTGGAAAGCCTCGATGGCTCGTCAATCGCGCCAATGACCAGGAAGCCTGTTCAGCAAGGATCGGATCGGGGTGGCGCAGGAAGGGGCGGACACTTTCCGTGATTGCCGCTCCATCGCTATTTCCAGCTGCCGCAAGGCAGTTGCGCAGGAAGCGCGAAAAAGGAAGGCGGCCCAAGGTGTGGCCGGTGAAAGCGGCTTGGAAATGGGACTCATCCATAGCCAAAGAGGAGGGGATGGAGAGCTTCCAACCGGGTCCGGGCGGCGGGTTCGAGCTGCAAAATGGCGCGCAGGGAGCTACCTTGTTATAGGGACATACTTCCTGGCAGAGATCGCAACCGACCAGCCTTTGCCCCAGCGCTGACCGCGCCCAGTCGGGGAGGGAGCCGGGATGATGCAAGGTGAGGGTATCCAGGCATCGTTCGACGTGAAGATGAAAGAAAGGCGCGCTGGGGCGGATCGAATCGCTCTCGTTCTCCTCCAGTGCTCCAGTGGGACAAGCTTCCAGGCAGAGTCTGCAATCACCGCAACGGCTGACTGGGGTATGCTTAAGTTGCTCTTGTTCAGAGCTTTCGCTTGCCTCCAGCTCTTCACTCACGAGCAGCTCACCGAGGAGTAGACGCGATCCCCAGGCTGGGTGAAAGAGCAGTGTGTTTCTCCCGCGCCATCCCAATCCGCTTCGCCAAGCCCATCCTTTCTCCTGCAGGGGTCCCTCCACCAAGACTTTCACACGTAGGCTGGGGTGTTGTTCACGCAGGGTCTTGGCGATGCGGCATAACCTTTCCTTCAATGTCCCATACCAATCGTAGGCGGCAAAGGCAGCGATCCGTCCCTCCAGCAAGCCAGGCGGCGCTGCGGGAGCCGGGTAGGGGAGGGCGAAGGAGACCACCGTGCGAGCCCAAGGGAAGCGCAGTCGGGGGTCGATCCAATCCTCCAGTTTGTCTTCTCCTTCCATCACCGCTTGAATCGGGATCCAGGCGATGGCCAATCCTTCTTGTGCGGCGCCCTCACGGAGGAGTGCCGGCAGCATCGCGGTCAGAGACGACATCTCAGCCTGCGGCAGCAAGTTACCAACCTGCGGCAGCAAGTTACCAGCCTGCGGCAGCAAGTTACTTCCTGGCTAATGCTGGCAGCGAGGGCAGAAGTAAGTTCCCCGTCCCTCCAGCTCGAGCCGCGCGATCCTTCCCGGACAACGCGTACAAGGCTGTCCGTCTTTACCATGCACGCGCAGGTAAGAGCGGACCTCTCCACGGATCCCTGCCCCCATTCCTTGGATAGACTGGACTATCGCCCAGCGTAAGGTATCGGGGATGCACTTGGCCAAGAGGTCCTGCTCCTGCGCGTTGAGGTCGCGGCTCTTGCGAGTGGGATGAAGGCGAGCACAAAAAAGGATCTCGTCGGAGAAGGCATTTCCGATCCCATTGACCAACCGCTGTTCCATCAGCGCGAATTTCACCGTGCCGGGGTAGGACTGCAGTATCTGTTGCAAGTACAATGGCGTAAAAGCTGCTTCCAGTGGATCCGGTCCCAGCAAGCGCAGCTCAGGGCAGTCCTGGATGCCTCCCGCGGGGTGGTAGGTCAAACGCATCCAGCCGGCACGGTCCAAGAAACGCAACTCTTGATCCCCGCTGAAGCGGAGGGTTGCCACGGTAGCCTTCTCTGGGGCTTGTGAGGAGGGAACCCAGTCCATCTCCCCGTGCAGCATCAGGTGAATCGATAGAGTCCCCCCGTCAGGTAACAGGAAAAGAGTGAACTTACCTTGACGTTGTACTTCGCCTACCGTCTCTCCCACCAGGCCGGCGACGAATGCCTCACCGGTTGGAAAGACACGTTTGGGGCGGAATACCTGGGCTGCTTCGATGCGATGCCCCGTAACTTTCGGGATCAGGTTGTGGAGGATCGCCTCCAAATCAGGTAGCTCGGGCATCTCCCGCACCCCTCAGAAGAGGCTGATTTGAGCAGACACCCGGGGTCTCTCCTCGCGTCGTTCGCGCGGGATGAGGATCTGTCCGGACCGTCCGTCATAACCCGGCGCCAGTTGAACTTCGCCACTGCGGACTTTGGCAATGGCTTGCACCACAGCCGGGCTGGCGACTTTTTCCAGATAGGAGAGGGGGACGTCCAAAAGAACGTTCAACTCATTGCCGAAAGCCTGCACGAGCCGCAACGCCTCGTTTTCCACCAAGGAAGCCTCGGATTGTAGATGCAGGACTTGGGAGAGGATCTCCCGCAATGGCATCAGATGAATAAAAGGGATGGCGCCTGCCGGGGTTTCCTGCGCAGGACGGTCGGCCAACTCTTCCACCCGTTGCAGTACGCCCACCGAGAGGGGGCGCCCGCAGACCGGACAGAGATTGGCTGGGGCGGAACTTTCTCGGCCAACTGCAGGCGGTTGGTCGGCACCCAAGCTGGACTGGCTTCGTTGCGGAGGAAGAGAGAAACGGCAACTGCGGTGGCCGTTGTAATGGTATTTGCTTACCTGGGGATAGTACTCCAGGGTGTATAGCAACCTCTGCGGATCTCTGCTGAAAAGGGTGTCGCGGAGTTCACCGAAGGAGAGGGGGGCATTGAAGATCGTCGCCTCACGCCCCAAAGAACGAGGGTCGCGGGCATTCGAGCTGGAGAGGAAGGTCTTCCCCTGTAAAGCGCTTAAACGCCAAGACATCGGGGGGTCGGAAGCCAACCCAGTCTCCAGGATGGGCGCCTCAACTGCGTCTTCGCCGAAGCACTCCTCCAGCGAATTGAAGCCGGCCTTGGCGCTCAACAGCGAATTGAGTGGATTCCAGATGTGCGCAGGAACCAGGAAAGTCTCTGGAGAGAGATCCTTCAGAAGCTTCAGCAGGTCATGTGAGGCGATGGAGAGGGCCGGAACCCCGTCCAGGGAGAGCGAGCCGTACCGGCGCAAGCGCTGGCGGATGCGCAACGCTGCTTCCAGGCTGGGAGCGAAGATGAGATTGTGCATCTTCCGTCCCCGTCCCTTCTGGCTAAAGAAGCTGGATACTTCGGCAGTGAGCGCGAAGAGAGTTCCTTTATACTCGTAGAGTCCCTCCAGCGCCGCTGGTCGCAACATCTCCTTCAGCTCGAGGAACCAGGCGGGATGGGTGAAATCGCCGGTGCCAAGGAGGGAGAGCCCCTTCAGTTTGGCGAAATGAGCCATCTGGTCCAGGGTCATCTCCGCGCTGGCGCCGCGCGTGTAACGGGAATGGACGTGAAAATCGCAGGCGAATCGAGTTCCCATATACTGATGGTCCGAGGCAAAGTGTAGCATGAATGAAAGAGCTGGTTGAGGTTCACCGACGAGGAATGCAGCCCCGCTTTCTTGAAGGGAAGGGGACTGTCGTTTATAATGAGCGTGTTTTCCAGCGGAGAGGTGGCTGAGTCGGCTGAAGGCACCCGCCTGGAAAGCGGGTAGGCGTTTATCGCGCCTCGCGGGTTCGAATCCCGCCCTCTCCGCCAGTGGATCTTGGCAGCGATCCATTGGATTATTGTCCCTCACAGGCGGTCGATTCGCACAGGCCGTCTGGTCCAGCGCACACCCTTTTTCCCCTTTCATTCCAGTTCGGATCATAAACTGCTTGGCAATTACCGGTCTGCTGCGCGGAGGGAACCAAGCTTGGTCAGCGCAGTTCAGGCGACTTTTCAGGTGGCGAGGAAGGCCCGACGATCACGGAAGCAGCCAACGGTTGCGAACTGTGCGCCTGTCGGCTTAATGCAGGTTGCACGGACAGGGTGAAGGGGCGGAGAACCCGCAAGGCGAAGACCAGGGCAATTGCCTGAATGACCGCGCCTGTCCAGAAGGAGAGGGTGGGATAGATGTCGTAGGAGAATCCAGCCCAGAGCGGACCGACCGTGCGCCCCAGAGATTGAAAGGAGTTGCCCAACCCAAGAGCGGTTCCCTGCCCGGTAGTGGCTCGCTTGGAGATGAGGGTGTTTACGGTAGGACCCAGCAAGGTGCTGCCGATGATGTAGATGACGGTGGAGGCAAAGAGCCCCCATAGACTAGGCATCACCGCCATCCCGACAAAGCCAACGACGCTGATGGCCAAACCGACCTGCATCAGCCGCTCCTCCCCAAATCGCCGGACCAGGGGAGCGAAGAGAATGCCTTGCTGGATCACCGAGAGGATGCCGATTGCTCCCATCCAGATCCCTAACTGAGAGGGCCCGATGGCGAATCGGTCCTGAGCGTATAACCCCAACACGCTCTCCATGTTAGACATGGCGAAAGCCACCAGGAAGGCCATCAGGAAAAGAAATGCGGTAGGACCGCTGCGCACAGCTTGCCACAATTGGCTCAACTGGTTGGCCTGGCGCCCTCCAGCCTTCTCTCTGGCACTCTTCGCCAACGACTCAGGCAGCACGAAGATGACGAAGGGGATCAACAACAGGGCCAGGAAGGCGCTGAAGAAGAAGGGGATGGAAAGATTGATGGCAGCTCCGCTGGAGGCGTCTGTCGCCATTTGCATGAAGCCGGCCAACCAGGTTGGCAGGATTGGGTTCCAGTTGGTCAAGATTCCGCCCAGGAAGGGACCGAAGATCATTCCTACGCCCATGGCAGCGCCCATCAGCCCCATCCCCCCGGAGCGCTTCTCCAAGCTGGTGGTGTCGGCGATATAGGCGGTGGCGGTGGGCAAGGTGGCCGAGGATAGGATCCCAGCGACGGCGCGAGCGCCGATGAAAAACCAGATATTCGGGGAGATAGCCTGCATGATGAAGGCGATGGCATACCCAGCGATGCCGATCAGCAAGACCGGCTTACGCCCGATACGATCCGAAAGGCGCCCCCAGAAAGGCGCGAAGAGGAATTGCATCAGAGAGTAAATGGCCATCATCAGCCCCAACTGGCTTCCACTGGCGCCGAAATGGGTGATAAAGGATGGCATCAACGGCATCACGATGCCGAAGCCAAGCATGACGATGACCAGCACAAAGAGCAGGATGGCCATCGCGACGGAGGATGATTTGCTGGTCATGATAGATCCTTTCCATCAGTTTCCTGATACGAATCAAAATCCTGCTTGGACAGGGATTGGGCTTGTCGCACCAAGCTGCAAAGAGCCGAGGCGCTTTCAGCCTGTTCTTGTAAGGAGAGGCCGGCCATCACGACGGAAAGCCACTGCCGACGTCGCACAATGGTTTGTTGGATGATGCGTTGGCCCTCGGTGGTCAAACAGACCGTGCGCACTCGGCGGTCCCGGGGATCCTCTGATCGCTGCAACAGACCCAGTTGCACTAACCGCTCTACCTTCTGGCTGGCATCAGCGCTGGATCCATGCATGAAGCGACGCAAGTGGCCGATCTCCGCGCCTTGATGATCGGCCAAGTGTATCAGCAGATAAAGGGAGGGGAGAGTCAGCCCGGCTGAATGCGCTACAGCCAAGGCATCCTGCATAGCGCGGCGGGAAAAGCAGGCCGACCACTTTTCCAACAGATCGACCAAGTTCTCCGGAGGGGAGTCTTTCTCTTCTATCTCGTTATTATGTAACATAAGCGAGATACTAATCTTAATTAGATAATATTGTCAAGGAGGCGAAATTAGGGAAGCCGGCGCAATTTGGGAACGGTAAAGGCGACGGCCAGCGCTACCAGCAACGCTATGCCGGCTCCAATAGCCACCGTCAACGGCTCGCCGATTCGATCGGCGGCTGCCCCTGCCAAGAGACTGCCGATCGGCATCATACCGAAGAAGAGAAAGCTATAGATGCCCATTACCCGGCCTCTCATATGGTCGGCGGCCAGGGTTTGCACCAGGGCGTTGGCCAGGTTCATCACCAGGATTTGCGCTAGTCCTACCAAGAACAGGGCGAGAAGGGAGAGGGGGATCCAGCGCATGAAAGTGAAGAGCAGGATCATCACCGGAAAGGCGAAGGTTCCCAGGGTGAAGAGCTGTCCCTTGAATTGGAACCGTCCCAAGGAGGCCAGACCGATGGCGCTGATCAGCGCTCCGAGGCCCCGTGCCGACTGCAACAGACCGTTGGTGGTGGCGTCCCCACCCAGCACCCGCACTGCCCAAGCGGGCATCAAGCTGATGAAGCTCATCAGAAAAATACTGGTGGCGCCGATGATGGCGATGATAGTGAGGATCATCCGTTGTGAACCGACGTAGCGGATTCCAGCCAGCAAGTCGGCAAGCGGGGAGGAGCGGGATTCCAGTTGCCGGAAGGGAGGAAGGCGAATGGCCAGGAGAGCAGCGATGACAGCGATGAAGGAGATCCCGTTGATGAGGAAGCACCAGGCCGGCCCGAAGGCGGCGTAGGTCAGACCGGCCAAGGCCGGCCCGGTAGCGGTGGCAGCGTTGAACATAGTAGCGTTCAAAGCGATGGCATTGGTCAGGTCCGGCTTCTCCACCAGCTCGGAGACGAAAGCTAACCGTGATGGGGCGTCGAAGGCGTTGGCCACGCCAAGAAAAAAGGCCAAAAGGACGATCATCCAAGGTTGGATCAGGCCGCTGAAGGTAAGCGCGGCGAGAATGAAGGCCAGACACAGCATTGTGCTCTGGGTGATCAGCAGCAGGGTACGGCGCGGCACGCGGTCTGACACCACCCCGGCGAAAATCATGAACATCCAACTGGCCAATCCCGAGGCGAAGGCGACATAGCCCAAGTAAGTGGAAGACTGGGTCAGTTGGAAGATCAAGAATCCCTGCGCTGTCATCTGCATCCAGGTGCCGAAGAGCGAGGTCATCTGGCCGAAGAACCACAGGCGGTAGTTGCGGTATTGAAGGGCAGCGAACGTTCTCTGTAGGCCGCTGCGCGGGACTGGCGACGTTGTGCCGGCAGGTTGGGAGATCAAACCTGTAAACCGAAGGGGAGCCAAACGCCTTGAACGATCCCATTGCCTACCATCAGTGCATCTTTAAGCAGATGAAAGCTGAAGCGTCAAGCAAGATGATGGAGATCGCCTCACCGACATCTCCAATCGAGAAAGCGCCGGGAAAGAGCGTCTAATTGGGTCGAATGGCGACGCTGGTGGCATCCTCCAGCAGCAAGGTTCTCGCTTGCGTGTCCAGGTCGAAGAGGTGATAAGCATTCCCGCCGTTGATCGTCTCGCCCGGGCGCTCCACCAGAAGCTCGTGCCATCGGGGTAGGAAGCCCACCGGAAATGCTTGAGGGCTGTCATCCACGAGGTCGGACTGCCACGAACCGAGGTGCAGGGCGTAGACTCCATTAGCGTTCGCAGTACCGAGGAGCATGCCATCATCCGACCAACAGGATCTGCCATCGAAGGGCATCGGGGAGATGAAGAGGGAGGGATCTGCATTGAAGTCGAGCAGATCATAGATGCGGACTGCCCCATTGACGACAGCCAGGCGATTGCCGGAGGAGTCGAAGGCAGCCTCGCCGAACGGCAAGTGGCGCATTTCTCCTGCCTCGTCCGAGACCACCAACTCCACGCCCGCTCCCTCGCTTTCGCTGTATTCCATTGTAAGTAAGGCCCCGCTGGCTGAGAAAACTCCTTTTACCACCTCGCCCTCGGGGACGATCAAGCTCATCTCGCTGGGATAGAGAGGAACCCGCCAGAGCGTCCCGGAGACATCCGAAGTGGCTTCATCAAATAGCAGGTGACGGCCATCCGGATGAAAAGAGAGTGGCTTCAGGCCGCCGTAGGCTGTTTCTCGCCGAACCACGGTCTGCGTTGTCCCATCCAGCAGGTTCAGCGCTTCCACTTCCAGGGCGAAGCTCATCTCGCTGATCGGTTGGATACGGTAATAGGCGATCTGGGTTCCGTCCCAGGACCAGGCCAAGGGGCCTTCGATTCCTCCCCGGGCCAATACCCTCTCGGCGCCAGCGGCCCCCATCGAGAGATCCTTTAGAATCAGTTCGCCCTCCCGAACAAAAGCCAGGGTCGCCTCGGCGAAGAGGCCGCTGCGGATCACCACCCGTTGGTTGTATTGCTGCCAGCCAACAGTGGCTCCCAGGTTCTCGGCCACAAAGCGCAGCGGCACCCAGGTTCGGTTGCTGCGCAGAAAAGGTGCCACATCCATCTCCCCAGGGTTTCCGTTGACCCAGAGAGTCGGCGAGCCGATCTGCAGGGTCAACTCGATCCCATCCTGTTGAATCGTAGCCTGCTGTTGCTCCTGGTTCCAGGAGACTTGCGCGCCGAGTGACTCGGAGACGAAACGCAGTGGCACCCAAGTTCGATCGTTCTCCAAGAAAGGCGCCACATCCATGGAAATGGTCAGGTCATTCTGCAGCAATTGCGGCGAGCCGATCTCCAGCGCCAAGGTCACGCTCTCTATTGTCGCACCCTCCGCCGTCGTACTAACCGAGGCTGGGAAGGGAATGAGAAAAACCAAGACGCCGAGCATCCCAAGAATCAGGATCCGTTTTAGCATTGTCCAATATCCTCCTTGCGGGAATAGCGGCTGAACCGCCTCTTCATTATGACATAAGGTTCTGCTTTGCGGGGGTTCGGCTGTTCTCGTCTCGCGCTGCATTGCCTCCGCCTCCAAGCCGACTGAACAAGACGGATGCCTGAGGATGACAGAGATACTCTCAGTAAGCCTGGGCTGGGATGGCGGTGCGCTCGAAGACCTCGCGGGCGATGCGCGTCAGTTCTTCCAAAGGAACCTCCTGTAGGCCGTGCTCTGGGGTGGGCCGGTCCAAGCTGTAGATCTGCACCGCTTTGGGGCGGACTCGTCCCACCGCCTCCAACCAGGCTTGATAGGGCCGGCCGCGCACGTTTTGAACCGCTCCGTCCAGGAATAGGCACTGCAGCACCAGATTGGGGACCAGGGACAAACCCTCCAACACCCTTTCCAGGGCGATGCCGGGAGGCGGACGGTTGATCGCCCGCCAGGTGTCTTCATCGCCGGCGTCTAGTTTCAAGATTGGTGCATCGACGAGGGCAAGCGCTTCAAGGATCTCGGGGCGCATGACTGTGGTGGAGTTGGAGAAAACAGCCAGGCGCAAAGAGGGGTGGAGGCGATTACGCAGGGCGCGAACCCCTTCAACGATCGCGGTGAAGTGGGGGTGCAAGGTAGGCTCGCCATTGCCGGAGAAGGTGAGGTGGTCCAAGCTGGAGTATTTCGTCAAGCCTGCTTCCACCGCTTCCAGAACGTACACAGCATCGGGAAAACCTTCCCCGCTTGGTTGGATCACGCTGCCGCGGGCTAGAGTGAGGATGTCGGTAAGACCATGCTCACAGTAGACGCAATCGAAGGAGCAAGTCTTGCGCGGCCTTGGCAGCAAGTTGATCCCCAAGGAACGGCCCAGTCGACGCGAGTAGACCGGACCGTAGATCACGTCACTCCAGCGAAGGGGCATCAGGGCCTACGGCGTACCTGGGCCACTTCCACGAGGAAGCGGTCGGTGATCCAGAGACTTGGGTCGTTGGACAAACCTTTCGACTTTTTGCACCATCGGATCCTCCTTTTCCAGCGCATTCCCGATTGCGCGCTGATAGCCCTTATTCTAGGACGGAGGCAGCAACGATGGAAAGGGAGGGGGATCGCCGCACCGAAAGGATTGGCACAAGACAGCCTGTGGCAGCATGTTTAGCAGCGAGGTTTCCAGTAGCAGTCTATTGACAACTCACTAACTATGATGAATATTATCGTAGTTATGAAGCTACTGACCAAGAACACTGATTACGCTACACGGGCCCTCCTTCATCTGGCCAAGCACCGGGAGGATTGGGTTCCTTCGCGACGCATTGCCGAGGCAGAAGGGATCCCTCTTACGTTCGTACGGCAAATTCTGGGCGTGCTGGTGCGCGAGGGATTGGTGCGTTCTCGCGAGGGGGCCGAGGGCGGCCTGCAGCTCAGCAAAGACCCCGCGCAAGTGCCTTTGTTAGAGGTGATTCGCCTCTTTCAAGGTGAGGTGGAGATCGCCACTTGTTTTTTTCACCACGAGATCTGCCCGAACCGTGCCACCTGCGTCTTGCGCCGGCGCATCGAAGTAATCCGCCGGGAGGTGGAGGAGCAGTTCGGCGCCATCACCCTGGCTTCGCTGCTGGAAGAGATAGGCGCATGCTCATCCCCGGCTACCCTGCGCAGCCCTGAGAACGAGGTTCCCAAGCTTCTGAAGCGTCAAAGGAGGCATGAAGATGTTTTGTCGTCAATGCGAACAGACCGCAGCCGGGAAGGGCTGCACGATACAGGGGGTTTGTGGCAAGAGCCCCGAAGTGGCCACTTTGCAGGATCTCCTAATTTACGGTATGAAAGGGATTGCTTTTTATGGCCGGATGGCCCGGCAGCTAAACATTACGGATCCCCAAGTTGACCGTTTCCTGATGGAAGGGCTTTTCACCACTATCACCAACGTCAACTTCGATGCCGACCAGGTGGAGGGTTTCGTTCGAAGAGCTTTCGAGCTGAAGGAAAGGCTGAAAGAGCGCTTCTTGCAGGCTTATGAGGAGCACGAGAGTTATCCATACAGCGGAGAAGCGCCGGCGGCTGCCCGGTGGGCGCCCGCTGCCGACCGCCAAGGCTTGCTTGACCAAGGCAGCGTGGTCGGCATCCTCGCCGACCCGACTTTGCCCGAGGATGTGCGCAGCCTGCGTGAGTTGCTGTTGCTCGGCTTGAAAGGGATGGCTGCTTACGCTGATCACGCCGCTATCTTGGGGAAAGAGGACGAAGTGGTCAACGCTTTCTTCCACAAGGGGTTGGCCTCGTTGCTCGATGACGCTCTGACTGTGGATGACCTGGTGGCCTTGAACATGGAGTTCGGTCAGGTCAACCTGCGCTGCCTGCAGATCTTGGACGCCGTCCATGTGGAACGCTTCGGCGCGCCGGTCCCTGCGCCTGTCAGCTTGGGCGCCCGCAAAGGCTCCGCCATCCTCGTCTCCGGGCATGACCTGCTGGACTTGGAGACGCTGCTTCAGCAAACGGATGGAAGCGGCATCCAAATTTACACCCACGGTGAGATGCTGCCGGCTCACGGGTACCCCAACCTGAAGAAGCACCCTCACCTGGCTGGCCACTACGGCACTGCCTGGCAGAATCAGCAGAGGGAATTCGCCGAGTTCCCGGGCGCCGTCCTGATGACTACCAACTGCATCCAAAAGCCGCGAGAGGCCTACCTGGGCCGGATTTTCACCACCGGTTTGGCGGCTTGGCCGGGCGTGACACATATCCCGGCTGATGAAGCAGGGAAAAAGGACTTTCGCCTGGTGATCGAGGCTGCTCTCCAAGCCGGTGGCTTCCCCCAGGACATCCCGGGAAAAGAGATCCTGGTCGGTTTCGGCCATGACGCTGTGCTGGGAGTTGCCGGGCAGATCGTGCAAGCCGTCAAAGAGGGTAACCTGCGCCACTTCTTCCTGATCGGCGGCTGCGATGGAGCCAAGCTCGGACGAAACTACTACACCGAGCTGGCCCAGAAGATCCCTGCCGATTGCGCCATCCTCACCCTGGCCTGCGGGAAGTTCCGCTTCAACACGCTCGATTTCGGAACCATCGCCGGCTTGCCGCGCCTCTTGGATTGCGGTCAATGCAACGACGCCTACTCGGCTGTGGTCATCGCCTCCGCCTTGGCCGACGCTTTCGGTTGCACGGTAAATGACCTTCCTCTCTCCTTGGTCCTCTCCTGGTATGAGCAGAAGGCCGTCTGCATCCTGATTACTTTGCTTTCCCTGGGCATTCGCAAGATCCGCCTCGGTCCAACGTTGCCGGCTTTCATCTCCCCCGGGGTTTTGCAAGTATTGGTGGATAAATTCCAAATCCAACCCATCACCACCCCCGAAGAGGATCTTCAGGCCATCCTCGGCTGAACTCTCCTTTTACCTCTCCCCTTTCTCGTCCGGCTGGGCTGATTCAGGCCCGGCTGGATCTGTTTCGGTGGTTCTCACCCCGGCACGAGGACGAGGTTAATTCTGAAAGCGGAATTCACCTTTCTCAAAGACACGCAGGCAGGCAGACACTACATCCTCGTCGAAGAGGGTTCCGCGGTGGCTGCGGATCTCCTCCAGGGCTTTCTCCACGCCCAAAGCGGGACGATAAGGGCGATGGTAGGACATCGCCTCAACGACATCTGCTGCTGCGATGATGCGGGCTTCCAACAGGATCTCCTCACCCTTCATGGCGCGTGGGTATCCTGAACCGTCCATGCGTTCGTGGTGCTGCAAGACGATCTCGGCCACCGGCCAAGGGAAGTCGATCCCTTTCAGAATCTCATAGCCCACCTGAGAGTGGGTCTGGATCATCCTGAACTCCAGCGTGTTGAGCTTGCCGGGTTTGCTGAGGATTTCCGCCGGAACGTACAGTTTTCCCAAGTCGTGCAAAGTCGCCGCTACCCGTAGGCACTCCAGGGTCTCTCCGTCCAACTTCATCTCCCGGCCGATGGCGCCGGTTAGTTGGGAAACGTGGGTCTGGTGGCCGGCGCTATAGGGATCTCTCATTTCCGCCAAGGTGGCCAGCGCTTGCACCGTCTGCTCCAGACGTTGGGACAGCTTGACCAAGGTCTCTTCCAGCAGTTGTTGGGATATTTTCCGTTGCGTGATGTCGATCACCATTCCCTGGATGGTGATCATGGCGCCACTCTCGCCTACGATCAGGCTGGCATTCTCTAGGATCCAGATTTCCTTCCCGTCTCGTCGCCGCACTTGCTGTTCGACGTCGGAGAGCGAGCCTTCCAGAGTTAGCCGGCGGACGAACGCCTCCCGCTGCTGGGAGTTCAGATAGAGCACCTGGGCTTTGTGAGAGAGGATTTCCTGGCGCGAGTGGAAACCAAAAATCTGGGCGAAAGCGTCGTTGCAGTCTAGGATCCGACCGTCGCGAGTGGTGCGGAAGACGCCTGCCAGGCTTCGTTCTACCAAAATGCGATAGCGTTGTTCGGAGACGCGCAAAGCTTGCTCGGTTTGTTGGCGATCGGTCATGTCCAAGGCGTAGATGCGCAGGGATCGCCTACCAGGAGTCGCGTAGAGCGCCTGCTGGAAGATGGCGTGGTCTACCGTCACTTCGCGTATGAAGGTATCCAGACGCTGTTGTTCCATGATAGCGAAGGCGGAAGGCAAACCGGAGAGGAAGGGATGCTGCAGGCCTTGCTCTTCCAGGTCGGGGAAGAGCTGATGAGCCACCCCGTTGGCAAAGAGAATGGCGCCATCTGATTTCATCTCGATGATAGGGATAGGCGCCATTTGCAGGAACGCAGCCAGGCGATTGCGTTCTTCCTCTTCGCCTTTCCTTTCGGTGATGTCGACGAAGACCCCGAAAGAACCGATGTAATTCCCCTGCGGATCGAAATGAGGGGTGGCGGTTACACGCACCACCCGTTGTTCGCCCGAGAGGCGAGTGATCTGCAGTTCATAATTGCTTTTCGCCCCCGAGCGTCGTTGACCGGTTTGCCTCTCCACTGTGGCGAACTGCTCGGGTTGCGTGAATTGTCGAACATTGCTGCCTACCAGCCCACCCGGGGGAACGCCATAGATTTGCTCTGCTGCCGGGTTGGCGAAGAGGAAATTCTCGTCCTCGTCGACGATCACCGCCCCCTCCCCCTGGTTTTCCACCAGTTCTCGGTAGTGCCGCTCTCGTTCCCGCAGCGCTTCTTGCTCGGCTATGACGGGTGTCATCTCTAGGAGAACGCCCTGCAGCGCGATTACCTCTCCATCGGCAGCGCGCTGCGGCATAGCTCGGTCTTCCACCCAGCGTTCACTTCCCTGACTGTCCTGGATGCGGTACTGCGTACGAATCGATTGCCCTGCTGCCAAACGCTTACGAGCTTGTTGAAGAGACCCTCTGTCTTCCGGGTGAACGATCTGGAACCAAGCGAGGGGATTGGTCGACATCTCCGCTCCCAGGTCTGCCAAATCCTGGAAAGCCCTCCCCTCTAAGCGCCATTCGGGCGGATCTAAGCGAGGATCGCCATGATAAAGGAAAAAGACAGATCCCTCGAATCTTTCCCCATAGCTCATCGGCGAGTCACTTGCCAGCGGCTTCCGGCGATGTGGTCTTCCCAGATCATGGTATCTGCATCAATCGTCTGGTAGAAGGTCGTGAAACTGTTCACCCAGTCCATCGGCCGGCCTTTGTAGGTCTTCGGTTCATGGTCTAAGACCGTGAAGTGGATCGCCTTTCCCTCGGGAAGAACCGTATAAGTGCCGGTGTCGTAGGTCATCAACTCCCCCGCCCTTACCGTCTGGGAGAAGCGCCCGTCGCGCTGCAGGATGGTTTCGCTGCTATAGGGACCGTACACTGACTCCCCCGAGCTGATCCAGATGCCCACCAGAAGGGAACGATCGTCCCCATCCTGGGCTGGGGCTGGTGCGGCTGTGCTGCAAGCGGCCAGTACGGTCCCAACAAGAACCAGACACAACACTATTCCGATCTTCCACCGTCTTATCATGGTCACCGCCTCCTTTCTTTTACAGGACACCCTGCCGGGGGCTGTCAAGTGATTAAGTGGTTTAGTAGTTTAGTAACTACTTAACTACTTGATTACTTGATTACTTAATAATCATGCCGTGCCCCTACACGCGGGCTTATTGCTTAGTGTAGCACTCTGCCACTCCTCTTGCGGTTTCTGCGAGGAGACCAGGGTGGTATAATCCTGTCATAATGAAGATCGGCCGCGTCCCATGCTGGATCAAGAAATCGGATGAGGCAAGCTGGAGCGCTGCGCTATTGGCTTTTCCATGGGGCATTTCGGGGCGACCTGAAGTCCTCGCAAAAACCGGCGCCCCTTCGTCCGTTACCGCAACTTCCATGCTGCCTGCCTTCTCCCTGGGCAACGCCTATCCGATCTGGGTCTTGCTCCTGTTGATCGGAATCGGCCTCGCCCTGGCAGCGCTGCTGGTCTATTTGGCGATGGTTCTGTTTCGGGGGCGCCGGGGCAAAAAGGCAGGAGAAGGTGTCCGGTACTGTCCATTTTGTGGTGACCAAAATAGTTGGCATGACAAGTATTGCCCCGGTTGCGGCCGGGAGATGCTGCCCGCATCCTAAGGAGGAAAGACAACGACGGCTGTAGAGTCTTGCTTCATGCCGTAGTCCCTTGTTAGACTGAGTTACGCTAAACTTATCGCTAAAGGACACGCTGCCGCGGGCTGTATTGGTGTACTCTTGTCGGCTTTCCAAGAATCTCCGATGGAATTGTGGCAAGGCGCTGCTATCAGGCAGTTAATATGAGGGTTCCGTGATCCGCGATGGTCTTCCCGGAAAGGAGCAGCAAATGGACAATCCAAGATTCTGTGTGATGGGGGCCGGCAACGGTGGCTTGGCTGTGGCCGCGCACCTAGTTTTGAAGGGCTTCCCAGTAACCCTTTTCAACCGCAGCCAATTCCGCTTAAGCGGGGTCCTAGCCCGGGGAGGGGTGGAGTTGGAGGGTGAGGTGCAAGGCTTTGCCCCGCTGGATGTCGTGACCACCGAGGTCGAAGTCGCTATCGATCAAGCCGATGTGTTGATGGTGGTAGTGCCGGCCAACGGTCATCGTTACATGGCGCAACGCACCGCTCCCCACTTGCGCGACGGCCAAGTGATCCTGCTGAACCCAGGACGGACCGGTGGCGCCATTGAATTTCGCAACGTGCTGCGAGAGGAGGGCTGCCGCGCCGATGTGATCGTGGCGGAAGCGCAGACTTTCATTTACGCCAGCAGAGCTTTGAACCCCGCCCAAGTGAAGATCTTTCGCATTAAGAATTCTATCCCTGTCGCAGCTCTGCCGGCGACAGACACAGCCCAGGCCCTCTCCCTGATCCGTCAGGCCTACCCGGAGTTCGTTGCCGCCCCCAACGTGTTGAAAACCTCGCTGGACAATATCGGAGCGGTCTTCCACCCTACCCTCACCGTGCTCAACGCCGCCCGCATTGAAAACACCCGCGGCAGTTTTCAATATTATATCGAGGGTAACTCGCCCTCTGTTTCGCGCATCCTCGAAACGCTCGACGCCGAGCGCGTAGCGGTAGCCAAGGCTTGCGGCGTGGATGCCATTTCCGCCCTCAATTGGCTGGAGTTAGCTTACGATGCAAGCGGCTCCAACCTTTACGAGGCGATGCAGAACAACGAGGGTTACTATGGGATCAACGCCCCGCCTACTCTGACCACCCGCTACATCAGCGAGGATGTGCCGATGAGCCTGGTTCCCATCGCTTCCCTGGGCGAGCAGTTCGGTGTGCCCGTGCCTACCTTCCGCGCCTTCATCCACCTAGCTTCCATCTTGCACCAGCGCGACTATTGGTCACAGGGGCGTACGGTCGACCGATTGGGGATCCAGGATCTCTCCGCCGATCAATTGCACCAGTTGGTCACCGCTGGGGGAGTCTGGTAAATCTTCCTGGAACCACTGCTGCAGGCCGCACGAAGGGAGTCGCTATCTCTGCAGTCTGCCTTTGGGGCTAAGGCAGGATCTCCGCCAGCCAGACGACCAAGTCGCCCTGCAAGGCTTGGGAGTCCTCCCCCACCTCAAGGTGATAAATCCTCTCGCCGATGGCTGAGCCTTGGTAGGGACACCCGGGCAAGGCCGAGCGGACCGCTTCGATAAAAGCCTCCTGCATGGCATCGGAGTAGACAGCAGCCTCGGCAATGAAGCCATCCTTGAGAGATAGGCCGAGCTGCACCTCCCCCCAGGAAAAACGGCGCCTCCAATCGACATCGAAGCGTGGGGTCCGGCCGATACGCCAAGCCCACGAAGCGTACTTGTCACGCAAGGAATCAAGATGGCCATGGGGTACGATCTGCTCCTCCGTGAGAATGGGTCCCTTGCCGTATTCATCGCAGAAGGCCTGTTCCAAGGCATCAGCGAATTGGACTACCTGCAAACCGGGGGAAAGCTCAGCCAGGTTGACCACGCGAGCCCGCACTGATTCCACCCCTTTGGCGCGCATCTTCTCAGCGCTTGGTTGGAGGTAGCGGGTCATCTTCTGGAAATCGGCATTGATCAGAATTGTGCCATGGTGGAACGCTGCCTCCTTGCGCAGGTAGAAGGCGTTCCCAGAGAACTTGCGGCCAGTCGCTGTGAGGTCGTTGCGGCCGCTCATTTCGGCCGGTACTCCCACTGCGCGGACGGCATTCAGAATCACCCTCGCTTGGCGGTCCAGATCATAGTCCGTCCGGGGCAACAGGAAGGTGAAGTTGAGGTTTCCCAGGTCGTGAAAGACTGCCCCTCCTCCCGAGAGTCGACGCGCCAGTTTCCCCCCTTCCGCTTCCAATAGTTCCAGGCGGCACTCCCGCCAGGGGTTCTGGTTCTTGCCGATGACCACTGTATTCTCGTTTTGCCAGAGGTACAGTGTAGCTAGACAACCAGTGGCAGCATGACAGCCCGCGGCAGCATGACAGCCCGCGGCAGCATGACAGCCCGCGGCAGCATGACAGCCCGCGGCAGCGTGTCCTGCCACTTCGTCCAACAGGTATTCTTCCAAGGCCAGGTTGTGAAAGGGGTCCAGCGAGTAGGTGCGAAGGACGCGGGTTCTCTGGATCAACCTATGGTTCCTTTCTGGAGGATCTCCTTCTCGTCTTCTCCGCTGGTTTGCTCTCCAAAGCCAACTGGTGAGCGGACTTCCCGGCCTGGTCAGGTTGCGGCGTGTGATTCCAGATGTCCATGGCCAAATCGACGACACGATTGAGCGTGTCCGTGTCCACCGTCTTGTGAACGCGAGTGAGGAGCTGCTGGATGTAGCGCTGGGGAGATGGTTTCTCCCTCATCAGATAGGGCAGGACGAAGTCTTGCCACTCTTCGTTGGAAAGCGCAAGCCCTTCCTCGTCCAGCTCGCGGGCTGCATCGGACATGCGTTGGACTGCCTCGGCCAAACCCTTGGAGGGCGCTTGGCGCGCCGCGTTCCGGGGAACCACCATGACGATCGGCCGGCATTGCAAATAGCGCTCTACTTGCGGCGGACTGAAGCGGACGCCGCGCAGTTGACGGCGCAAAGCCGGGGTGATCGAGGTTGGCCAACGCACCCATCCGGGCGCAGCCACCCAGCCTCCGCTGCCATTGGGCGCCAGGTAAAGGATCACCCCTTCACCTCGTCGGAGACTGGCGTTTGCTGTCGTTGAATAGACCCCCAACTGTTCCCGGTTGACCTGAAGGAAGAAAGCTTGGGAACCTCCGGCCGCCCCGGGGAGGATATCCTTCACCACGCCGAGCAGATAACGGGAGCGGTGGACCAACCCCGTTGCTGCAGCGCGTTTCGGTTCCAATACCAAGGCACGAATCGCCTGCTCGATCGGCAAGGTGTCGTTGGGGAGCAAGTGATCCAGACAGAACCAACTGAGGAAACGCCTCTCGCGCTCCTCCAGGGCGCCATAGTCATCTGCATATTCGATTAGACTGGGGTCGTCCAAGTCGAAAAAGATGCGCCAGGCCTGATTGCGGGCTGTCGCTAACTCGGGAGTGCGAGCACACCAATCGATCCATTTTTCCAAAGTCAAAGGATTGAGGGTCATCGGCTTTATCCTCGAGGATAGAAGGCTAGTGGTCAAGTCGATGAATCGGTTTGGGCTGTCTGGAGAAGCATCTGTGAAATGCATTATTACCTATTGACAAGCGATCGACAGTGCGTTATCCTTGCCATGGCTTAAGATAGCCTGTCTTCCCACCTCCCCCATGGCAGGGGTTGCCGCCCGGCAGCCCCTGTTTTTTTATTTCTCTGAGGCGATGTGGGCTCGTTGCCGGATTCTTCTGTCCTCCAAGCTGCCCGGCAGATAAGGCTCGCTCCAAACCCCGGACAGCGGCAATTTCCAAGGTTCCACGCTGGAAAGGGGGAGCTCGGGGGGGAAACGAGAATCCAGCTCATCGACGAATTCACCCAAAGCCCGCGCTTCTCCCGACCAGGTCGGGTGGCGATCCAAGGCAACTTCTTCCACCAAGGCGCGATAGAGAGCAGCAGTGTGGCCGGCTTGTTGCAACCAGTCGACCATGCGCAGGAACAGGTCATAGTCGCGGTAGGGAGCCTCCGGATGGAGATCTTCGCCCAAACCGAGTTCGGCCATGCGGCGGAAGAGCCGCTGGTAGATCTTTACTGTCGGTCGCGGGCTTGAAGCAGCAGCTTCCGCGAGGGGCGCCGTGAGGACTGCCAGCGAGCGGAGGCGGGGAAAGTTGAAACAAGCGCGGATGAAAGCGGAGAGTTGAGCCGCCCCCACCATTTCTTGGCAAGAGATGAGCTCAGTCTCCAGGACCGCATAATCGGGGGGCCCTCCGGTAACGATGCCGTAGGCGGCTGGGTCATCGAAATACGATGAACCGGGCAGAAGTATCAGCAGATTGGGGGAAATAGAGCTGGGTCGAAGGGTGAGTGCAAATTCCAACGAATCAAGGTAGCTCTCCAAGCTTTCACCGGGAAGCCCGCAAATCAGGCTGAGGGAGAGACTCAAGCGGGGGGCGTGCCGGCGCAGTTCTTGGAAACGCCGGCGGAAAAGAGCGAGGTCGGTAGGTCGCTTGGCCCGGCGCAATACCTCCGGATTGCTGCTCTGCAGCCCGATGCCGAGCAGAGCATGAGGAAGCTGGGAAAGCAGATCCATAGCTTCCCGGTCAATATGGAGTGGGTTCGCTTCAAAAAACCAGGTTGCCTCCGGACATTCCTCCGCCAGCAACTGGAGGATGGTTTTTGCACGTTCCGGAAAGAGAAAGAAATCCGCGTCCAGGAAAAAGCCGCCTTCGACCCGGGCTTTGGCAAATGCCCACTTGAGCTCCTCCACCACTATCTCTAATGGGAAGAGACGAACTCCTTGCGGTCCCCAACCACAGAAGGGGCACGCATTGGGACAACCGCGGCAGGTCTGCAGGCTGAGGAAATGGCCGCGCGGATCCTCCAGCTCCAAGACGCCATTGAGGATCGGCGAGTTAATCCGGCCCAAGCTGGGCAGGAGCGGCGCCGCTCCACCCATTCGCAGGGATCCGTCCCCTTGCCGCAGCGTCAGTCCTGCCGGCGGAGGGACGGTGTCCGGCGTCAACAAATGACGAAGCGTACCAGCCAAGGCTATCTCGCCCTCGCCGCAGATGACGCCGTCTATGGCAGAGACACGCTGCCGCGGGCTATCGAGCTGCCGCGGGCTATCGAGCTGCCGCGGGCTATCGAGCTGCCGCGGGCTATTATCCTCCAAGAGCCGCTGGGCAGCGGAGGGGTGTCCGGCTTGGGGGCCGCCGAGAAGGATGATTAGGTCAGGGAGAAGGTCTTTAATTGCCCGAGAGAGGGCCAGTACGCGTTTGATGTTCCAGATGTATGTGGACCACCCCAAGAGCCAGGGTCGTTCTCGTTCCAGGGTCTCGAGAATGTCGGCATCGCTTTGATAGCTCCGGAAATCGACCATGTTTATCCGGAAGGCGGATCTGAGGTCAGGTTGAGCGCGGAGGTACGAAACCAGCGCCGCTGGGGCCAAAGGCGCCCAGCGGCAGTTTCCTTGCTCGAAGGGGGTCAGGCCGGCGAGGATAATTCGCCGCTCTCTCGCCTGCCCTTCTTCAGTCAGCACTCCCGATGATGCTTGCCAAGGAATCGTGGATAGGGATGATGGTATCGAAGGAAGAGATAGTGAAGACCTCCCGCACCACGCCGCTCGGATTGGCTACTGCTAAGGATCCCTTCACCGCCTTCATTTTTTTCGCCAGCAGGAGAATGCTGCGCAAGCCTGCGCTGGAGATATAGTCCAGACCGGAGAAGTCTAAGACCACCTTTCTTGCCCCTTCATCAGTCCACCCCAGCACTTTCTTCTCGAAATCAGGCGTGCTCACCGCATCCAGCCGTCCCTTGACGGTTACCACCAACCAACCCTGCTGTTCACTGCGTAGGATCTCCATCTTCTTTCCTTTCTCTTCTTCATTGAGTTGCTGAATCGTGCCGAATCCCCGGCACAAGGGCGAGGATGATGTAATGCTACTATAGAACAGGACTCTCTCGCCAGAAAGGGGATCAGGCGATGGCCTTCAAATCGAGGGGAGTGAGATAGCGCTTGCGGTACCAGCCCATCCCGGCCTGAGCCAGGGCCTGGACGAAAAGCATCAGAGCGAAGAGAAATGAGACCAATGCGCCAAGAGTGAACTGACCGCCCAATGCCAGGCGCATCGCGTTGTACAGCGGAAGCCCGATCAGAAGGAGAAGGATGGCCAGGCTGGCGATGGCATACCCAAGAAAGAGCAGCCGCTCTCCCCAGGGGAGAGTTGGGGCTTTCCCGCGGCCGCCCAGTGCGCCTAACAGCGCCTCCACATAGGCAAAGGAACGTTGGCGCAGATTAGGCTGGTCCAGGAGATCAGCCAAGGCGTAGTACCCGTCCAGCTCCAGCACCGGGAGAAGGTTTAACAGCGCGCTGGTGAAGCTGATCAGCGCCAGCAGGTCGAAGGCGCGGGCAGTGATCTCCCATCCGGCCATGAGGGAGAAATACTCCCCCCAGTGAAAGAGACAGGCCAGCGTCAAAGTAGCCAGAGGACCGGCCAGGGAAACAAGGGCTCGCTTCCACCGCTCTTTCACCATCCAGGTTTCAGTGGTGTCGACGTAGGCGCAGAGGAGGCCGTAATAGAGCAGCAGGCCAAAGGCCCGCACTTTCCGCCCGAAGCGTTTGCAGGCCATGCCGTGGGATAGTTCGTGGAGCAGGATGCTGCCGTAGAAAACGATCACTATGAATAGCCAGGCGCCAAACGGCATCCCGGCCGCCCCGGAGAGGCCGGAGAAGATCACCTCCAAAGAGACCTCCATCCCCAGTCGGGCTAGTGTCCACCCAACCAAGATCAAGACGACCGCAAGCGAGACGCCGCTCCACAACCAGCCCAACCAGCGGGCCAGGAAAGAGAAGAAGACGTCGGGGCGGGGCAGGGAGATCTGCCACCGTGCCAGGCCGACGAAGAAAGCCAAGAAGCCGCCCCCCCCTCTATCTTCAGCCAGCGCTTCCCCGGGGACAAGGAGGCCTTTGGCGATTAGCTCCTCGATCATCTTGCCCAAGACTTCCGGGTGGACCAAACTAAAGCGTTTCACGTATTGGCGATAGATCTCGCGCACCGAGGTCTTCCCGTCGGCGGCCTGCAGTACGAATTGCGTCTCCTCGCCCAAGCGGAAGGCGCTACGAACCCCACTCGCGAGGGCCAGAGCGAGGCCGTCTGGATCCACATGCACTTCCAGTCCGGGAGTTGGCTTAGGGGTCAGACCCAGGAAGTAGAGCTCTCCAGGGCAAGAGGGCCGGCGGGCGTATTGTGTAAGCGCCACGGTAATCAGCCGGCCGCGTACTATCCAGGTGGCTTTGTCCACCCATTCCAGCACCAATCGACGCCAGAAGATATCCGGCTGCAAGCGCAGGGTAGGGAACTCGATCAAGGCTTCATCGCGCTGCTGGAAGTGAGGGTCGAGGGGGATGGCGCGGGGGAAGGACAATTCCAGGGTGATCCAATGAGAGTAGGGAGAAATACGAACTTCCAGTGTTCCGGAAATACGCAATGACTGAGCCAGCAGGACGATGGCTTCCACCATCTCTCCAACGGCCAGGAGAAAACGCTCCAGATTCCGCCCTTCCAGTGAAGCGCGTGAGGCCCAGCAACGAACCAGCTCCTCCACTGGGAGAGCTGTAGCGCTCTCGAGAGGAAAGCGGAGCTCTGTCGGAGGCGAGGAAATACTCAGAGAATGATCTTGGAGGCGCGCTGCTCGATTTCCTCGAGGGTGGTGGATGCGCCGGGGGCGATGTAGGGAATGACGATGTGGCGAACGTCGGGAGTGTCTTCCATGACCCGCAGCGTGACCTCGGGCGGGATCTCCAGGCCTCGCTCTTTCAGCATCGCAGCCGGGTTCTCCAGAAAACGTTTCTTCAGGTCAGGATCGCTGTTCAACTCTAAAATCAGTTCTTCGTCGGCGTATAACATTAGTAAACCTCTCTTTCCAGCATAGTCGGCGTCGCTTTTCTGTTTCGCCTCTTCTCATTATACACATACGCAAGATGCTCCGGCAGTGGCGACGCCATGCGCCGCACGGGCGGGTTTGAGCCTGCCGTCGAGTGAAGCGAAGGAGCCCGCCCCTACCGGGAAGTGGAGGATCCCAGGGTCATCACCACGGTCAGGCGATTGACCCCCCCCTCCCGAAGGTATTCCACTTGTTTGGCCATCTGCCGGACGATGTAGATCCCCAGGCCACCAATTTCGCGCTCCTCAAGGGGTTTGTCCAAGTCCTCGGGCGGGGCCTGCTGGAGGGGGTTGAAGGGGGTTCCCTCATCCTCCAGAAGGATCCAGATGTCATCTCCCTCCTTTCGCATGCGCAGGCAGACCGGTTGCTCGCCGGCTCCCCCGTAGGCATAAGAGAGGACATTGGCTGCCAACTCGCTGAGGACTACGCCGATGCGTGATTGGTCATCCAGGGGAAGGTTGCATTCCGCGGCGAATTCCTCCAGGAAAGTCTCTACAGTCTCCATCTCCTGCAGGCGGTTGACCAAACGCACCTCTTTCCAAGCGCGTGAAGGAGCCAGGTATTGGACAGCCAGCAGGGTGATGTCATCGGATGGATCAGCTCCATCGACGAATTCTTCCACCGCGCTGCGAACATGATCTACCATCTGACGCGGGTCGTCTTCGGGGTGGGCAGAGAGTGTCTCCACCAACCGTTCTTCACCGTAGAGCTCATCGGAGATGGTCATTGCCTCAGTGACACCGTCGGTGTAGGTGAAGAAGGTCTCGCCCGGCAACAAACGCACCTTGCCGCCGCGGAAGGGGATTCCCTCCTGCACGCCCAGCACAAGGTTGATCGGCTTTTCGATCTTCTCCACTTGGCCGTCGCGACGCAGGATGAAGGGGGGGTTGTGGCCGGCGCTGGCGTACTCCATATCGCCATTGGAAAGATCCAACCGGCCGCAGAGGGCGGTGACGAAGAGCATCGATTCGTTGCGAGAAGCCAATGTTTCATTCAAACGCAGCAGGACTTGCTCCGGCGGTCCCCCCTCGGAGGCGAATGCGCGGAAAAGGGCGACTGTGGTGGCCATCATCAAGGAGGCCGGCACGCCTTTCCCGGAGACGTCGCCGATCAACAAGTAGAGGTGTTGTTCGTCCGTTTGCAGGAAGTCGTAGAGATCCCCTCCCACCTCTTTGGCAGGCTTCATCGAAGCCCAAAGGCAGTACTGCGCTGTTTGTGGGAAGGTCATGGGGAGCATATCCATCTGGATGCGAGCAGCGATCTTCAGCTCGGACTCGATCCGTTCTTTGGCAGCGGTGGTCTCCTGCAAGTCTTTAATGTACTGGCGCAGGGATTTCTGCATCGAGGAGAAGGAGTTGGTCAATTGGCCTACTTCATCGCCCCCTTGGGAGGGTGGCATGGGGGCATCCAGCTCACCGCGAGCAACCGCCCTGCTTGCCGCAGCCAGCGCTTGCAAGGGTCGGGCAACCGATTTGGCGATCAGCAGGATGGCTAGGAAGAGGACGATGAAGCCGATTGCCACCAGAACCAGAACGATGCGGTTGAGGTTGACCACGCCAGCCATTAGCTCCTCTTGTGGGAAGATCACGCCCAGCGACCAACCGCTGGAGGGGAGAGGTGCATAGGCTAACCAGGAGGGCCTCTCACCGGCTCCTTGTGCAACCTGAACGAAACCGGACCGGCCGGCGATCATCGCTCGTCCGATCTGCCGCAACTCGGTGTCGCCCTGGGCTTCGGCCAGGCTGAAGAGAGACTCGTTCATGACATAGGTCGATTTGGGGTGGGTTATGAAGGTGCCGTTCTGCGAGATGAGAAAGCCGTACCCGCTTTGGTAAATCTTGATGGCCGAGACGAACTCGCGCAGCTTGTCCAAGGAGATATCCGCCGTGACCACTCCCAAGAAACGACGATCCCCATCTTCCATTCGATAGAAGGGAACCGAGTAGGTGGCCATGATGATTCCTCCTCCACCCTCGTCGTAGTAGGGCTCGCCCCACAGGGACAAACCCACCAGCTTGGGGATCTGGAACCAATCCAGATAGAAATACTGGTAGGAAGGTCCACCAAGATGGGTCAATTGGGGCTCTCCCTCGCCGCGTGGTTTGGACACATAAGGGGCGTAGTAAAGCGAACTGGGGGTGAAGGCATAGGGGTCGAAGGAGACGGTCATCCCGTAGATGTCCGAGTTCTGGGCGACTAGCAGGCGCAGCCGATCCTCCAGATCCTGGGCCGACATGGGATTAATCTGCAGTACGTTGGCCAGCGTTTCAGGCACCGTCTCTACACCGCGCAGGACCGCTTCGATGCGGTTGGCGGTGGCTGCCGCCAAGTTGCGGGCGTTCGCCTCGGCGCTCTGCTCCAACTCTCCCCGGGCGGCGCCGTAATTGGTGTAAAAGACCACGAAGAAGATCATCGCGTTGGAGAGGAAGATCAACAGGATCAGCTTGAAGGCCAGACCCCGGTCCCGCCATAGCGCTTGCAGGAAGCGGCTCACGGCGTTACGCCGACCCCTTCCAGATCGCGATGAAACTCGGCGTACTTGGGCGGGGCAGCCGAACCGATGGCCCTTGTCAACTTATAGGCAACGAAATCGAAGTCGGTCTCTTTGAGCGTCCCCAAAGGAACCGGAGCAGTCCCTTCCTGGGCTTGGATGATGTCGCGCATCCGCTCCAGCATCCACTTCTGGTGGACGCGGTTGGCCCCGGTGTGGGCCTCATCGGCGAGCCGCATGACAACGTCCAGCGTCTCCTCTTCGTTGGCGAAAGCGTACTCCCACCCTTCCAGGGAGGCGCGCACGAAAGCGCAGCAGAACGACGGATTTTCGTTTACTGTCTCCTCTCGGCAGTAGATCCCATCTTCCGGGAAGTTCAGGCCATATTGATCGAGGAAAAAGGTGTTCAGCTCGTCAGGGTCGACGCCGGAGTTCAGCACCAGGTGGTATTCGTTGTACCACATGGCTGAGGCCACATCGATCGCCCCCCGCAGGAAGAGGTTCATGCTGGCCGATTGGGGGATCTCCTCGACGATGATGTTGTACAACTGGAAGAGAGCGCGGGGGGGAATGGCGAAGTCGGCGCCCCAGATGCCCACTCGCTTTCCGGCGATCTGGCTGGGATCGCTTATTCCGCTGGATTTCTTGGTGATCAGGATCAGGCTGGTTCGTTGCACCAGTTGGGCCAGGTGAATGATCGGCTTTTTATCCAAGCGCGCCTGGATGGCCGTCGTCAGCCAGGTAGTGGCAAAGTCAGCCTGGCCATTGAGGAGGGCGTCCATGGAGGAGAGGTTCGGTCCCCCCTGCAGGAAGGTGATGTCCAGGCCGTATTTCGCGTAGATTCCTTTCTCCTGGGCCATGTAGTACCCGGCGAATTGAGCCTGGGGGATCCACTGCAGGGCCAGGGTGGCTTCCCGCGGAACAGGTGTGGCACAGTCCGAGGGAACTGCTAAAAGACCTGTCAGAATCATAGCGCAGAGGACCAAGCCGGCCATCCGCCTGATCGACCACCTCCGACTCACATTTCTTTCCCTCACTGCTAGTTTCTCCTTTGCCGGCACATGCTGCCGCAGACTGTCTAGTCTCACGTTGTTTCCCATTATACCCCTGCTTCACCCTTTGCAAATTGGGACACTCACAAGCTCTCCACCTCGTCGTCCCACCGGCACATCTTTTCTGCCCGGTTGGCGTCGCGCAGGATGAAAACCAGGTTAATGCTGCTCTTCATCGCGAGAGTTTGCAGCAAGGGTAGTGCAGGAGCTTCCCGGGTTGGTCAAAGACCCTGGTTACACGGTCTATCGTTCT
>JAPLHV010000229.1 GCA_026389455.1 Coprothermobacterota bacterium | reverse complement strand
GCGGCGGGGATCTACGTCACCGACACCGCTCTGCCCGCCAAGATGGACTTCGACTCCCCGAAGGAGTTTTCGGCGACCCTTGGCTCGGGCGCAGTACTGGTAATGAGCGAGGAAACCTCAGTGGTGGAGTCGCTCTACGCAGTCCTGCGCTTCTTCGAGCACGAGTCCTGCGGCCAGTGTGTTCCCTGCCGCGCTGGGACCAAGTCGCTCTTTGATCTGATCAAGAAGATCCGCGCCGGTCAAGGCGCCCGCGAGGATCTGGACCGTATGATCAAGGTCTCCGAGGTTCTTTGGTCTACTTCGCTCTGCCCGCTTGGTCAATCCCTGATCATGCCGGTGAAGAGCGCTATCGAGAATTTCCCAGATGACTTTTTATCTAAGGTTCAATAATGAAATCCGATGAATGCGTCGATAGCGCCCATAGCAATGTTCGAGGGCAGGATTCACCGGGGACTCTGCAGGAGGTAGCCACATGGCTCTGGTAAAAATTAAGATCGACGGAAAGGAACTGGAGGCGGAGGAAGGGAAGACCATCCTCAAAGTCGCCCAGGCGAACGGCATCGAGATCCCCACACTGTGCGACCACGCAGCGCTGCTCCCCTTCGGGGGGTGCCGGCTATGTGTGGTGCAGGCAGGGCCGGGGGCCCTCAAGCCAGCTTGCGCCACCCCCATCGCTTCCAACATGGAGGTCGTCACCGACTCCAGCGAGATTCGCGAAGCGCGGATGATGGTTCTGCAGTTGCTCTTTGGCGAGCGCAATCATTACTGCATGGTCTGCGAGTCGACCGGCCAGTGTGAACTCCAGGATCTCGGCTACAAACTGGGACTGGACCATTTTGAGTTCTTCCCTTATGAGAAGCGCTTCTCTGAGGATGTCACCCATCCCTACATCCTTGTCGACCAAAACCGCTGCATCCTCTGCCGGCGCTGTGTGAGGGCTTGCGCTGATGTTGGCGGCCATTGGGTGCTGGGAGTGAAGAACCGCGGTTACGAGTCGTTGATCGACATCGACATGGACGCTCCCTTCAACGATTCAAGCTGCACTTCCTGCGGCCTTTGCGTACAGGTCTGCCCCACCGGCGCCCTGGTGGACAAGCGCGCTTCCTACCTGGGGCGCAAAGACCAGGCCGATTTGATCCTCTCCCGCTGTGACCGCTGCCCGGTTGGCTGCGGTTTGGAGGTTTACCGGCGCAGCAACTACATCCTGAAGATCTACGGAGACTGGAACTGTCCCACCAACGGCGGTGTCACCTGCAGGCTTAGCAGGTATGCCCCTCTCTACGATGAGCGTCCCCGTCTGAGCACCCCGAAGTTGAAGGAAGCCGGAGTTTGGACCCCCGCCAGTGCCGAGAAGACCGCTCGATGGATGGCTGGGAAACTCATCAATGCTGAAGTGGTGGTGGAGGGTTCCCTCAGCAACGAGGACTTGGCTGCCTTGAAGAGCCTCTTCGGCGAACGCGTCTTCTCCCTCCAGGATGTCGCCCCCCCCTTGCCGGCGACAGCCAAGCTGCAAGACCTGGCGGACGCCGATACCTACCTGGTGATCGGGGTTGATCTGAACAGGGAGTACGGCACGGTCGGCTCGCTGATCAAGAGACGAACCATCCCTGGTACAGCAAAGCTGATCTTGGTGGACGATGGGTTCAACTCCTTGGCCGCCTCTACCGATTTCGTCTTCTCGATGGAAGACCTGGACAGCGCCTTGGCCGAAGCCCGCAAGGGCCGGAAGGTGGTCATCGTCTACTCTCATCTCCGGGAGACTGTCGCAGAGGCGCTGAGAGCCGAAAGCCAATTCCTGAGACTCTTCCTCCCTTATGAGAGCAACACCCTGGGCTTAGCCCAAGCAGGCATCGGTCCCCATATTGCTGCGGATAGCGAAAGGACGGTCTTCTTTGTCGGCGAAAACCTCCGCGATCTAAAGAGCCGGGTGCGTGGCGCAACCCTGGTTGCCCTGACTCCCTTCGAGACGGACGAAGTGAAAGCTGCCGACCTGATTGTGCCGATCCCTGCAGTGTTCGAGAGCGAGGGATCCTTCATCTCGATGGATGGAGAATTGCTCCGCAAGGAAAGGATCCTGGAGCCCGGCGAGGGCGTGCGTTCGGTGTCGGCTTGGGTCGCTCTCGTGGAAGCGCAGCGCCTGCAATCAGTCGTAGCGAAGGGAAAGCAAGGAGGATCGCAATGAGTAAGGAAATTAGCCCGCGGCAGCGTGTAACCCTGGCCAGCGATTGGCTGGAAGGCTGCGCGGGTTGCCACATGTCGCTGCTGGACATGGATGAACGGATTATCGAGCTGGTCCAGATGGG
>JAPLHV010000084.1 GCA_026389455.1 Coprothermobacterota bacterium | reverse complement strand
ATATCCACCCGGTAGCGCCGGCCCTCCGACCAATCCTTCCCAGAGACCAACCGCTCTAACGTGACTTCGTCGGTAGTGACTACCTTGAAAAGACCCTTGCCGTTCTTGTAGATGACAACGTTGAACTTGGGGGAAAGTGGATCCTTGCCGCGACCCTTGAAATACATCCAGGGATCAGTGGGTTCATACACCTCCAACCAAGGAATCAGTGTCTCGATCAGACGCTGGGCCCCATCTTCATCTGGGATCAGCATTCAGTTTCCCCTCCAAGGGCAGAGTCAGCGTAAAGCAGCTACCGGCGCCTTCGTTGCTCTCCACGTGCAACCGTGCTCCAAGCGCATTGGCCAGTTCCTTGGCGATGGCCAGACCCAAACCGGCTCCGCCTGTTTCACGGGTGTGCGATTTGTCGGTCCCGCAATGCCTGGGCCGTCGTCCGTTACACTCAACTGAACTTCCCTCCCCATCTCCTTGGCAACCAGGCGCACCTCGCCCCCTGCCGGGGTATACTGCCAAGCATTCTCCAGGAGGATCCCCAACAACTCCCGCAAGCGATCCGGGTCGCTCTGAAGCTCGACCGGTGAAGCAGGGGGAGTCATAGTCAAACTGACGCCCTTCTCCTGATAATGGAGGGAAAAGAGGCGCTCGATGGCGTGAAGCTCTCCCTCCAAGTCAAAGGAGACTACCTCCATGGAGATCTGCCCGGTCTCCAGGCGAGACAATTCCAGCACTGAGCGGACGATCTTCTCCAAGCGCTGCGACTCACTGAGGATCAATTGCAGGGCTTCCTGACGCTGTTCGGCGGGGACCACCTCGTCGAGCATGCCTTCGGCGTACCCCTGGATGGTGGCCAACGGGGTGCGCAGCTCATGGGAGATATTGGCCATCAGTTGCCGTCGCATGCTCTCGGTTCGTTCCAAACTCTCGGCCATCTGGTTGAAGGTCCGGCCTAACTCACCCAATTCGTCGCTGCCGGTTCCTGCGACGCGGGCTTTCAAATCTCCTCCGGAGAAGCGCAGGGCAGCCTTTCGAATGGTTAAGATGGGAGATGTGATGCTGCGCGAGAGGAAGTAGACGATACTCAAGGAAACCAGGAAGGCGGCCAAAGCCCCCCAGAGCAAGGAGCTGGTTAGAGGGAAGGATGGCCGGTTAGGCCGGTTAGGGGGGGGTGACTCTTGAATGATCTGGACAGTCCCCGCAAGTTGGCCATCAGTTG
This sequence comes from Coprothermobacterota bacterium, assembly GCA_026389455.1. Lineage (GTDB taxonomy): Bacteria > Caldisericota > JANLFM01 > JANLFM01 > JANLFM01 > JAPLHV01. The sequence goes on along the minus strand of JAPLHV010000084.1, from coordinate 4,465 downwards.
TATAGATGGGAGTCGTCACAGCAGCCACCCACGCTCCATCCAACTGCACCTGGCCGTAAACGGTTTTTCCCCCTAAAGCCGCATCGATCTGACTCTCCACCGGGTTGAGGCCTTCAGGGTTTCGGGACTGCACCTGAACCTCCCCATTTTGGTCGGTAAGGAAGACTTTTGCTTTGTAAAGGTCGGAGATCTGCTCCAGGACTTGGCGCAGTTCGGGGAACGTACGCGCTTGGGCGAAGTACCGAGCGATCACCGCGGCAGCCTCCGGTCCTTGGTTGGAGAGGGAGAAATCCTCTACAAAATCAGCCCAGCGCGGTTCGATCACCACTCGCTGCACCACCAGGGTGATGGTTACAGTCAAGAGGATGACCAAGCCTACGCTGAGCCCCAACTTCCAGCGAATGCTGGAGATTCTAAGCATCTGCTTGGAATTTGTAGCCGACGTCTCGCACCGTGCGAATCAGCCAGGCGATACCGCAGTCTGCCTGCACTTTCTTGCGTAGATTGCCGATGTGTACGTCCACAACGCGAGGATCGCCCACATAATTCTCACCCCATACCAACCCCAGCAGTTGGTCCCGGCTGAAAACGCGTCCCGGACTGCGAGCCAGGCAAGCCAGCAAATCGAACTCCAGAGCGGTCAGGTTGACAGGTTTCTCTCCCACGAAGACCTCGCGCCGAGCCACACTCATGCGCAAGGGACCAGCCTCGATCTCCTCCTCCAGTGTCGCCGACCAAAGCCGGCTGCGTCGAAGAAGCGCTTTCACCCGAGCCATTAACTCGCGAGGCGAGAAGGGCTTGGTCAAATAATCATCCGCTCCTAAACTCAATCCGATTACCTTGTCTACCTCCTCGTCCTTGGCGGTAACCATAATCAACGGAACTTGCGAGCTTTGGCGCAGACGGCGGCAAACTTCCAAGCCATCCACCCGGGGCAGCATCAGATCCAATATAACCAGATCCGGTTTAACCTGAGCAAAGAGGCTAAGCGCCATCTCCCCATCGGTGGCTGTATAGGTTTCATACCCCTCCTTCTGCAGGTAGAGGCGGAGAAGCTCGAGAATTTTCCGCTCGTCCTCAACGACGAGCACCTTTATCTTTTCCATCAGGTGCGATTATAAACCAGTTTCATCAAGGGATGATGAAGAGGTCATGAAGGGAAGATGTGGAGAGGGAGAACGAGTTTTAATCTCCTCTGCTTCCACCACGTGAAAACTGCCCAGACGCTTATTTCCGCTTCTCAACCAGCGGAAGCGCAAAGGGACAGCGAAGCCGGGGCGAAGGATGCCGTCTTCCACTGCCGATCGGGCATGGGCGTCATTCGTCAAAGCAGGGTTGGCGACCATCGTCAAGCTCAGCGGGCGGTGGGGAAAGAGGAAGGAGTGGATCGGCAACTCCGCTCCTTGAAGTGCGACGCGGAGCGCCTCCTCCTCTCTCTCGCCCAGTGGCGGCAAGATATTGACCACAGCGCTGTTCTCCGAGAGGGGGCCGAGGATCTTTACGTTGGCCAATCGACAGCAGATGCGTCGCTCGGCAAGGAAGGATAGCAGCATTTCATTGGCCTGGGCCACGGCGCGTCCATGAAAATCCGGCGTCGCCAACGGCTTTAGCAGGTGCTTGGCTTTACAGCCCTCGCGTCGGTCGCTCTCCCCCACCGCCATTACCTGCAATCCTGCTTCTGCTGCCAAGAGACGAACTTCAGATTTTTCCAACGCGAAGAGTGGGGCCAAGATGCCATTTATCAGAGGTTCCCCGCGTTGTCCCCAGGAATCTGATCGATTGGCGCCGGTCAGGATCAGAGCTTCTGGAAACTGCCTGCGCAACCGACCGAGCTTGGCCTGACGGGTGCAACGGTTACAGGCCGGACCTCTTTTCAGTACCGCCTCCAGCTCCCCCTGCGAAGGGATGATGCACGGCTCCAACCCAATGCCGCGGGAAAAATACTGAACCCTCTCACGCACAGAGAAATAAGCATAAATACCCCAATCAAGGTGCGCAGCCAACACGCCGTCCAACCCTTTGGCTCGTACCGCCAGCCAAAGCACTAGAGAACTATCCACTCCCCCACTGAATGCAACTACCCACCGTCGTCCCCTGAAGGCGGAAAGCTGGTCGATCAGAGTGTGCAGACGAGTGGGGGTCAGGCCGGCTTGCTCTCTCCGATTTTACGCCGGGCAAATACTTTCGCCACCATCTCCGCCAGTTGCTTGAGGGAGAAGGGCTTGGCCAGGTAGTCCGGCGTGGAATGAACAGCCGCGTAAATTTGATCCGCGTAGGAGTCCTTGACAGTGATCATGATTGTCGGGATGGCCAGCAATTGCGGGTCTCGGCGCAGCTCATCAAGAAAGGCATAACCATCCATCTCGGGCATCACGTAGTCCAACAGAATCATGTCGGGCGGCTCCATGCGGGCCATCTCCATGGCTTCTTTGCCGTTGTAGGCAGCAGAAGTCTGGTAACCTAATCCACCCAGAAAATCGGCGAGCAACTTGACAATATCCGGTTCATCATCAACGATCAGAATCATCTCTTTTAGTACTTTTGCTTCCATAGTTTCCTCCCTTCCTATCATTGGCTTTCCTGTCCATAGTTTATCACAAAGTCCCGGTGCAGCAAGCTGTCAAGCTCCTTGCCGCACGACTTTTTTTCAATCATGGCACTTCAAGATGAATTGCCCCGAACGAAAGGCCTTGGATATCCACCGCTGGTTTAGGGGTCGCATCATTCGGAATGGGATCCTCGTCGGAAGGCATACCACAGGCCAGCAGCAATCTGCACGCCACGGGCCGCTTCCTCAGCTAGGAAGAGAGCAATCCCTGTCCGCTCGACCGCCACCACCTGAATCTCCTCCTCCAGCTCCAATTCTTGCTGGGGATCCTGATTCAAGGGATCCATCTCATCGACCTCGACATCCAACACATAGAGATCTTCATCCATGATCCCGGAGTTCAGCTTCAGGGGTATGCTGGTTGATACGACGCGACCTCGGTAGCCTGTCTCCTCTTTCAACTCAGCCAAAGCTGCCTCCTCCAGCGAATCCCCCTCCCAAACGCCGGCTGGAAAGCCGAGGATCCAGCGCTCAACAGCCGGCCGATATTGCCGTATCAGCACGATGCGGTCGGAGGGGAGCAGGCGTGCGATCACCACCAGCACAGTGCGGCTCGCTCGCCGCTCTACCGACTCCCACCGAATCATGCTTCCATCTTCCGCTTGGAAACGCGCCTCTTTGAGAGCAAGCCAATTGCCCTGATAGAGGATCCGCTCGTCGATCTTGCGCATGCTAAAGCTTGTACCCGAAACGACGCAGCAGAGCCTTGCGATCCTGGATCTCCACCTCTCCTTCAACTCCTTTGCTGGATTGTCCGTCGATCACTCCCAGCACGCCGCGCCCTGCCCCATCGTCGGCGAAGATGACTCGAATCGGGTTTGACGTAGCGCAATAGATGGAACAAACCTCCGGGCACGCTTTCACCGCGTTCAGCACATGGATGGGGAAAGCATCTCGCAGAAAGATCAGAAAGGTGTGACCGCAGGCGAGCGAAAGCGCATTTCTCTTGGCCAGCTCGACCAACTCCGGATCGTTCCCTGCCCAGCGCACCAGGCAAGGCCCACTGGCCTCGCAGAAAGCCAAACCGAAATGGATCCCCATGCTGCCGGCTGCAAGAATCTCAAAGAGATCCTCCACTGTTTTGATGAAGTGCGCTTGACCGAGGATTATGTTCAACTCTTCGGGGTTCTCGATGGGAAGGCTGTTGATCTCCATGACGTTTCTCCTTTTTTCGCTCATTCTACGGCAAATCGCGCTCTTTCTATGCCTTCGCCGGATGCACGCGCCCGCGAGCCAGTGAAGCGAAAATACCCAGCAGCGAGAGGGCAAAAAAGAAGATGAAGCCGACTCGTATCCCGGCCAGCAACTGAGGCGCTGCCTCGGGCCCGAACTGCTGCCCGCCGATGAAGAGAGTGAAGAGAAAAGCCAAGGTGGCCATGCTTATTGCTTGCCCGAGGGACCGCATCACCGCGAGCGCAGCCGAGGCAACACCGAAATGGTCGAAGGGGACTGAACTCATGACGGCGTAGGTGTTGGGAGAAGAGAAGAGAGCGTAGCCGATCCCAATCAGTACCAGGTTGGCGGCGATCCAACCAACAGGCGTGCTCGGTCCGAGGAAGATGAAGAAGAAAAGGCCCAGGGAAGTGCCGGCCATCCCCAAAGAGGCCAGCAAGCGGGGTTCTACCCGGTCGGAGATGCGGCCGGCCAATGGGGAGACCAAGGCTTGCACCAAAGGCTGAACCAGCAATACCAGCCCGGCCAATTGCGGCGGGAAGCCTTGCACAATCTGCAGGTAGAGAGCCAGAACCACCGCCAACGCATAGGTGGCGGCGTAATGGATCAAAGCAGCCAAACTGGAAAAGAGGAAGGTGACGTTGTGAAAGAACACCCGCGCCTCGATCAGAGGATCCTTTGCAC
>JAPLHV010000234.1 GCA_026389455.1 Coprothermobacterota bacterium | reverse complement strand
CAGCCCCCAGATCCTCTTCTCCCCCCTTCCCTCCGGCTGGTTGCTCTACGCCTGGGATGCGGTCCACAACCGCTACCTGGGAAAAGCAGAGATCTCCCTATCAGCCGGGATAGGCTACTGGCTGAAGCTGCCCGTCTCCTCCCCACTCTCCCTCTCCGGCATCGAACTGGAAGAGGAGGGGCAGTTGGCCCTGTCCGAAGGCTGGAACCTGATCGGCTCCCCCTTCAGCCAAGACCTGCCGCTGGAGCGAGTCAAGATCCTCCGCCAGGGAGAAACGCTCTCCTTCCTGGAAGCTGCCATCCACTCCCCGCCCTGGGTGATGGGCTCCCTCTACGGTTGGCAGGGAGGACAATACGAGGATGCCGCAACCAAGGGAATCCTCCAGCCCGGACAAGGCTACTGGCAGAAGACGCTGCTGCCGGGGTGCGTGTTGCTGTTCCAGCCGGCTGAAGCCCCGCAATGAGAAGCCCAAGGCTGATAACGCGGGCGATCGCCGCCTTCTCCGCCCCCGGCGTTCTGCAGGAAGCGCAGGCGGATCTGGCCCTCCTGCGCCGGGCGGTTCCCGCCCTCCCCGGCCTGGACCGCATCGAGGAGCTGCTCCGCTCCGCCGAACAGGCCGAGCCCGCTTAACCTATTGCCAGGAAAAAGACAGCCGCTCGGCTATTTCAGCAGCTCAGCCGCCAACGATTGGGGGGTTAAGTCAATCTCCTGCGGAATTTCTCTCGGCAGTGGTTTTGCCATGTCGCGCTCAACATCCTCTCCATCGCACAGCAATCAATGAATTCCATCACCTGTCAATCAGATGCCACGGCACGGCAATCACCCGGGAATGGAGCCAGGTCATCGCACTGCCGGCATGCAACAGTACACCAAGAAGGCATTCGGGATGTTCTTCTACGAAACGGATCAGATGCCGGGCATCATGCACCGTTGGCTTCTCATTCAGTTTGGCTTCCACGGCAAGCAAGCGACGTCCGTGTTCCAGAATGAAGTCCACTTCATGCCCAGCAGTCGTCCTCCAGTGGTAGATCTGAGCGCGGGGAGTCATCAGGCGGCAGAGTGCGCGCAAATGCAGGTGAACCAAAGTCTCGAAGAAACCGCCTACCTCACGGCTGCGCGCCAAGCTTTCCCCGTCCAGGTAACCAGCCAAATACACCGCCAACGCCGGATCGACGATGTACATCTTCGGTGCCTTGACAATTCGTTGATGGCGGCCAGTTGCATAAGCTGGGACGCGAAGCGCAATGTTGGAGACTTCCAGCAGCTTGAGATAGCGGTGCGCTGTAGCGGGGCTCGTGCCCGTGTCTTTGGCAATGTCAGCCTGGTTTAGGGTGGAACCTGCACGCAGCGCTAGAGAGCGCATCACATGGCGGAAGTCCACCAGGGAATCCACTTGCGAAAGCTGCCGCAGATCGCGCTCCAAGTAGGTGCGCTCGTATCCCTCCAACCAAGCCAGGGCTTCCTGGCGTCCTCTGGTAAAAACCAGCGGCGGCAGGAAGCCGCGCAGCAGCAGAGGTAACGGAGGGACTGCCTCCACACTGCCCTCTGCCATAGTGAAATCTTCTTGCCAAAGGCGGCGGAAGAGAGTCGGCTCCAGCGATCCAACAATCTCTCCATAGGTCATCGGCAGCATCTCCACATAGAACGCCCGCCCTGCCAGTGATTCGGTGATCCCCTTCATCAGCAGGAGATCCGTTGAACCGGAAAGGAGGAATCGTTTCCGTCGGTTGGATTGATCTACCTCCAGTTTTATGGCTTCGAAAAGGCGCGGCGCTTTCTGCGCTTCATCGATGACCAGCCGTTCGGTTCCTTTCCATAAAGCAGCGGGGTCCACCCTCGCTCGTTCCAGCACCGCAAAGTCATCGAGGTTCAAGTAAGCATAATCGGGAAACTCGTGCCGCAAGAGCGTACTCTTGCCTACCTGCCGGGCGCCAGTAACGATCGTAACCGGAGAAATTTCCGTGAAAGAGCGGATGGTGGCTGCGATCCGGCGTGCTATGTATTTTCTTTCATGATCTGAAAGAAGTTCATTCATGAAGCGATAGTAGCAGCAATTTCCGCCACAAGCCAGCCGACGGCACAACTTCCGGAAATAGCACGTTCATGGTTCCTGCTTGAAGGGCGGCAGTATCCAATGAATTGCACACCTCTCCAACCACAGCTAATCTCTCCTGTTGGATGATCCGTTCGCCAACCTTCTGCGTTTGAATTTGCTCCAGCACTGTTATGCTTGGCTGCCCATTGCATAGCGTCCGCTTCCCAAGGCTTTCGCTCAGATGGAAGATGCTGAATATTGAGTCTTGTCGGCCCCGGACCGTTGCACTTGGACGCCGCGGTTCCAGGAAAGCCGATGGTCCCAGGAGCGTTCTGGACCACAGAAAAGCACCTCTTTTTTTATCCGCCCCATCCGGGGAAGTTCAAAATCGCTTGCACAAAGAAGCGTATAGTACGCGGCTAGAGGCGATTGTTGGGTAAAACTGAGGGTTCGTTCCGGCCATGAGGTTTGCGGAATTCTCTCGGTGAACAGTTTCTAAGAAGTTCGCCGCCGGGGTAGTAACACCAGGTTCTACTCCAAGGCTAGGCGCATCACCAATTCCCCTTCCTCCACCCGACCGGTGTGTTGGAAACCAAGACTGAGGTACAAACTTTCTGCATTCTTGTTCTCTGGCTCGAAGCTGAGGAAAAGTTCGCCGCAGTCTGGGAATTCCTTCCGGATGCGGCGAACTGCTTCCAAAGTGGCAGCCCGCCCATACCCCTGCCCCTGGAAAGCCTGATCGATCATCAGCCGGATGATCCAGCGTTCTTGGGCATCCGGGTCGAATCCGTACATGGTGAAACCGACCAGGGTTTGGTCGGCGTAAATGGCCAGCGGAACGAACGTCGAGTGAACCTTGGCCTCTGCAATGGAAAACACATTGTCAGCAACGAAGCCTTTCTGCTCGGGTCGGATTTTCAATTTGATCACATGATAGAAACTGTCTTCATCAACAGGCTGTAAGCGTACTACCGGCATACCGAAACCTCCTGGTGTCTTTGAAAGGTCTGCTCCAGCGTTCCCTCATTCGCTGGTCTCAGGTTGCTGCCCATTGGAAGTCCTTGCGCAATGGGGGTCACCTTTATCCCCAACGGCAACCGGAGCGGTCCAAGATACAATCCACGCCGCACTTGATCGATCAACCAACCTCGAGCCGACCCAACGAAAAGTTCCCGCTCTTGTTGTTTGACGGTTATGTTCGATGCTCCGCAGAGGTCGCCTGCTCGCACGGCTTGCAAGTTGCGCAGTTGGATGGTGGCTTTCGCATTCTCTTCCAGGTTGCTCATTGTCTGCTTCATGAGTGCATTCTATTTCTCTCATATTGCCTGTCAATGTCCCTGAGAATCTTAAGGAGCTGGAATAAAATACGAATCGTGATTATAATAATCGTGATTCGTATTTCTGGAGGTCGCCATGTTCATAAACCGGGATGTCGAACGAGAGCAACTAGAGCGCCTGTACCTTTCCGGACATGCTGAGCTGTATGTCCTGTATGGACGCCGGCGGGTAGGCAAGACAGAGCTGCTGCGCACTTTTTGTGAAAGGAAACCTCACCTCTTTTTCATTGCCACTCTCAGCTCCGACCAGGAGCAGCTCGCTTCCTTTTCCCGGCAGATATGGGCTTACACCCACCCCGAGAGAACCGAAGGGTTCCTCTTTCCCACCTGGGAAGCGGCCTTCCTGGCCTTGGCTGATCTTCCCGGCCGGCCCATCGTAGTGTTGGATGAATTCACCTAT
>JAPLHV010000014.1 GCA_026389455.1 Coprothermobacterota bacterium | reverse complement strand
TTGATCGTTTACGATCCGCAGACACGGTCGATGCTGCAGACCGATCAGCGGTTCCCCAGCCTCAGTAGCCAGAAGGAGGGCATCCTCATCAATGCTGACACTTCGGTGGATGTATATTTCGGTCCAACACCGCCTCCCGGCAAGGAGGCTAACTGGGTACAGACCCTCCCCGGCAAAGGGTGGTGGGTTATCCTGCGACTCTATGGCCCGCTCGAACCCTGGTTCGACAAAACCTGGCGTCCCGGGGAAATCGAGTTGGTCAAATGAGACAAACGGTGATATTCCGATCAACGCAACTACCGGGGCGAATCAAGTACAGATAGAAATGAATGATCAACAGCCCAATGTGAACGCGGACAGCTCTGGCAATGATCAGTTTCGGGTTTACTATTTACGAGTTCATGCAGGTTTTCCTGACGCAAAACAGCGCCTATGTTATTCGACCAAACGAACCGCGTAATGTGGGTCTTGCACTTATCAGCCTGGGAACCTTTTCGCTCATCATCGCCGCTATTCAGCACTTCAGATATATGAGAAGGATGAATCCCGGCAAACCCTACAAGTTTTGGAAAGACCTATCATTGATCGTGGCATGCTTGCTAGCGCTTCTTGGTTTCCTGATGTTGGGGAGCATTTTTCTCAATATAGGCACATAGAAAAGGGGACAGATTTATTTATTGAGCCGCAGTTCGCTCCAACAGGGACAGTGGACTGGCAGCCCAGCCTATGGGTAGCGAAGGATCGGATCCTGTGGACGAAATCGAGAAAATCATTGAAAGACGGGAAAATAAATCTGTCCCCTTTTTCTCCGCCCGGCGGGTTGACGGCAATACAGGAAGCAGGGTAGGCTGGGAGGATGAAGGCCACGATGGAGATCTCCGACGATGTGTATCGGAGAGTGAAGGCAAAAGCCGCTCTTGACGGGCGGCGCGTGCGCGAAATCACCCTTCAGTTGTACCAGCAGTGGCTGAAGGATGGCGAGGAGGAGCCAGCGGCGGGCCAGGAAGCGGAACGATGGTTGGATGACCTGCTGCGCTTGGGCGAGGAGGCGGGTCGCACAGTTCCCCCCGGTCCGACCGCCACGGAAATCCTTGCCAAAGACCGAAGCCGCCTCGACAGGCGTTGATTCCCTCCCTGGTTGTGGACGCCAACGTGTGGGTGGCCGCGATGGAAGAAAAGGGGACAGATTTATTTATTGATCCGTAGACCGCTCCAACGGTAACAGTTGGCTGGCGGCCCGTCCTAAGGGTAGCGAAGGATCGGATCTTGTGGACCAAATCGAGAAGATCATGGAAAGACGGGAAAATAAATCTGTCCCCTTTTTCCCGGAGTTTACGAGCCTGCCGGGTTCTGGATGGTCCCCAGAAAGAGGAGAGCGCCGGTTTCGCGGTCGGTGATGGCGAAGAGGAAGGGCCGATCGACGATCATTTGGAAAGGAGGCGGCGGGGGTTCCATCATCCCGGTCGCTTTCATGACTACCGCAGTGACTGCGGCCGCCTCGGTCCCCGTCTCTTTCACCTCCACGAAGGTCTTCTGGATGACGTCGCCGATCCATGCCGGCAAGGGGGTCATGCCGGAGAAGTCAGCCAGATCAGGATCGAAGGCAGCGCCCATGCCGATAGCGACCAAGGCATCCTTCAGGCTGGTCTTGAACTCTACCCGGAAACGGGGAAGCTCGATGCGCCCTTCCCGGCTGGCCATGGACTCCATCCAGCTTCGCCAATGATCTCCGTCAAGCGCGGCCAGGAACTGCTCCAGGCTCGCGCTCTGGTCCGGCAAGAGGACAACCATCCCAAGCCGGCTACTTCCGGGCAGGTTCAGGCTGCTGGAGGCGTAGGGCAGGCGGATGGCCTGGAAGCCTTCCCCCTCAAGATACTCGAATTCCCCGTCCTGCCCCATGCGGGGAACTTGTACCGTGCTTCCATCGGAGAGGGTGAAATCAGCCTCCCTGGTCTGGTCGGCTGGGAAGGGCTGCGACCAACGCCCGAGGAAGTAAATGGCATTGAGCAGAACCATCGCATCTTGCGGTTCGAGCTGGTCGAGGATGCCGTCGATGCGCCCATGAGTCTTCTGGCGCGCCCAATCGTTGATCGCCTGCAAGGTAGCCGGGTTGGCGAAGTCGAGGCTGTTCACTTCCGCCTGATAGGACTCTTGGCAGCGCGCCAGGAAATCCTCCTCGAAGGGAACTTGCCGGTTGGCGAAGAGGGCGTTGGCGATCTCCAGGGTGACCTGCTCCGGATCCATCCCTGCCAGGCTTTCCATCATCAGAGAGGCGGCCTGAGCAAGCTTTTCGCCTCCGGAGGAAGCGGAGCTGAAATCACTCAAGCCAAGAGAGGCGGCCATGGCCTTGAAGGTGTCCCCCTTGGCGCCCTGGGCAGTCATGGAGAGGGCCAAGGCGGCGCTCTCGGGAGAGAGGAAGACGTTCTTGCCGGACTGGCCAGAGGCGACCTGCTGCAGCAGGCGGAAGCCAAAGTCACTGAAGCCGTTGGCCAGGGGTTTCACCAGGTCACGTTGCAATTGGGAGAGGGGAAGCTGGATGAGAACCTGGCCGGTGCTGCCGTCCGGGTTGGCCGCCACCTGCAGTCTGCCTCCCATCGCTTCGGCAACAAAACGGACCGGCACGAAAGTGCGGCTGTCCCGGACCAGGGGGGCTGCGTCGAGAACCACCACTTCGTCACCCAAATCGACTTTTGTCACCCCAATAGTCCATACCTGGGAGGGAGCCAGGCCGCCGAAATCAACGGTCACTTTTTCTGTTGACCCGTCCGCTTTTTGAGTATATTGAACCGATGCGCCCAACGCTTCGCTAACAAAGCGCAAGGGAACGAAGGTGCGCCCGTCCTGGATGAAAGGCGCTGCATCAAGGGTCACCGCCTTTCCGTTGGCGTCAGCCTCTAGGCTGCCGATGCGCAGGGAGATGCCCCTCCCGGATGGGGCCGCCACAAGCGGAGGCACGGAACCTGCCAGTAAGGCAGCAACCAGGAAAACAATTGCCAACCACCGTTTCTTCATCAATCGTTCCTCCTCGATGGATCATCTTGAGAGTTAGATGGAAAAAAGGAGGAAACGGTTCCGAGAAGGGAGGGGTTGGTCCCGCCCTGGGATTAAGCAGGTGAAGAGTTGAACGCACAAGGCCATGATCTCATCGAATAAAAAGGCCCGGTCGCCAAGAAACGCAATGGACAATGCAGAGCGGCTAACCAAAGAGAAGAAAACGTCGCCTGGGAGATCGAGTGGCGCAGAGCAAACAAATGAGTGTTTCCAGATTGGAGCGCCTTCTAAAGGAAAGATCAGCAGAAAAGACGACCGGTATCAAAAGCCCGAACAGGAGAATAAAATGAAGTTGGAGATAAGACCCTATCAACAAGGTGACGCGGATAGAGTGGCAGCGGTCGCCAATGTCAACTGGCCGGATCACCCCATCTCCACCGAAGAGCTCCTCTTCCAGGACGCCCACCAGGATCCGAAATTCTTTTTCGGACGCTGGGTGGCGGAAAGAGAAGGGCGGGTGATCGCCTTCGCTGACCTTTGCCAATTGGTAATCATGTACCATCCGCACAAGTACGTCTACGATGTGCAGGTTTTGCCGGACTGCCAGCGTCAAGGGATCGGTTCCACGCTCCACGAGCTGCTGCTGGGGATCCTTGGAGAACGGGAAGCGCTGAGCGCCCGAACCTGGACCCACTCTACCCATATCCAGGCGCTGGACTTCCTGCAACACCGCGGTTTCCTGGAGGATATGCGCAGTTGGGATTCCACCCTGGAGGTGGAGAACTTTGACTTCGCCCCCTACCAGGGATTGACCGAGAAACTGGAGGCAAAGGGCTTCCTGATTCGTTCCTTCCGTCAGCTTGAGGAGGATCCCCAGCGCAATGCCAAGATCTACGACCTGCTATGTGAAATCGAGCGAGACATACCCCTTCCCGAGCAGTCCACCCCCTACTCGCCGGAGCTTTTCGAGTCGTGGCTCCAGGATCCTGCCCTGCTGCCGGACGGATACCTGCTGATGGTACAAGGGGATCGCTATGTAGGGCTCTCCAATCTCTGGACCGTGTCCGATCAACCCCACCACCTGCGACAGGGACTGACCGGAGTACGCCGTGACCTCCGCCACCAAGGAATCGCCCTCGCTCTTAAGCTGGCCGGGATCCACTACTGCCAGACCTATGGCGCCACCTGCATCACCACCAGCAACGAAATCCACAACCAACCGATGCTCTGCCTCAACGAGCGGCTTGGTTTCATCAAGCAAGCTGCCTGGATCAGCCTGAAGAAGGTCTTGCGGGAAGAAAACCAGGCTGAAATTGCAAAGTAAACCACACAAAAAAGGAAGGAAAAACATGCAATGCTGAAAGGAAACACGATTGATTTGGTTGTTTTAGAGCGCTCGCAGCTGCCCATCCTGCACGAGTGGTTCAATGACGTCGATTTTGTCGGCGAGTTCGAGCCTTTCGACCAGGACAGCTTGGCCGGGTTGGAGAAATGGTTCGACGGGATGACCGGGAGCCAGTCTTTTCTCATTCAGAAGAAAGACGGCGCTCCCATCGGTACCATCAGCTACTTCAAAAGCAAGGATTGCACCGCCATCGGTTACATGTTGGCGCCGCAGGAACGTGGCAAGGGGTACGGCACTGAGGTGGTGCAGATGATGGTGGACTACCTTTTCCTGCACAAGGACATCGTCCGCATTCAAGCGGAGACGCACCCCGGCAACCTCGGCTCGCAGCGGGTTTTGGAGAAGGTCGGTTTTTCCAAAGAAGGCATCATTCGCCGCTCTTTCTTCAGCCGCGGCGTCTACCGCGATACGGCCATGTGGAGCATCCTGCGGGAGGAATGGAAGGAGCCGAAGATCCTGCCCATCGGTTATCGCAAGCCGTAGATCACAAGCAGGGTGGTTTCAAGCTGGCCTAATAGAGAGAGGGTGGCTCGGCTATTCCCCTACCCCGTGAAAGGTGGAAGGGTTCCGGTTCGAGCCACGAGCTGCCGATCCAAGCGGTAGAGCCGCTGGACCCCGTTTTCCAACTTGTAGTAATGGATGACGTAGGCGGCCAGCAGCAGAATCAAGATGCCGGCTAACGCGCCAGTAGTTACGCTCGGTAGAAAAAGGAAGGCGGAAAGGGCTGCCAGAGTAAAGAGCGCAAAAGCCAACATGACCAGGAGGTGTACCAGCCGTTCGTGCTGCAGGAACTGCACCTGAGCGCGGTGGAAGGCCAGCAGCGCCAACCAATCCAGACCGGGAGGAGCCGTTGTCAAGACTCGGCTGATGTACTGCTCGTGTTCCCGCAGGTACTTGTCCATCTACTGGGATCCTTTCTAGATCAGGCCAAAAGAAAGCTCAGTCCTCGCGACAGGCAGGAATCGAAAACAAGCGGAAACCAGTGCCCTTCTCCTGCAACGTCTTCCACTTCGCAAGCGATCCCTCGATCTCGGAGAAGGGAGACCAGGGCTAGTGAGTTTGTGCGGCTTTCGTCCAGTTCTCCGGTGATGATGTAACCGCGCAAGCCTTTCGGAAAACCCGCATCCAGGAGGGTAGACCATTGATCCATTTCCGGTAGATAAGGACCAAGGACCAGGAACCCCAGCGCGCCGACCGTTCCTTTGATAGCGTGCTCGATGGCTCTTTGCCCGCCGTAGGAAAAACCACCCAGAATAACCTTGTTGAAGTCCACCGGGTAACGCGGCGACAGGGATCGGAAACACCCCTCCAGGTCTTGCCGGGCCTGTTCTCCATCGTCCCAGATGTATCCTCCCCTCCAATGCCCCAGCGAGGATTCCACCATGGCCAGCAACCAGCCCTGGGAGACCAAAGATCGCCAGTATTGGCTCTCCAAATCCGATGAATGAGAGTTTCCATGTAAAGACAAGAAGAGGGGCCATGGGGAATCCCCGCTTTCCGGGGTTAAGATATAGTGCTTTGGTTCCTTCTTCTGATCTGCTTCTTGCTGCCTGAGGCTCACCCCCACCAGCCGTTCGAATTCGGGCACACCCTGCAGTGGCTCGAATGAGGGAGATTTGCGCAGCAAGAATTCGGAGTACCAACCGCCGGCATCCAAGACCTCCTTCAACCATTGAAGCGCTTCGGGAATCCTGCCCAACCTGGTTGCTGCGCACATGCGCAAATAAACGAACTCGTCCGCTTCAAAGGGGAATCGATGGATGCTCTCTGCGGCCAGGATTTCCGCCTGGGCGTAGTCCTTGCTGCGAAAAAGCGCATCGATCTCCTGCAGCGCTTCAAGCGAAGTCTTTTCCGTCATCGTGCATGCCTCCTGTTTCTTGTATTCATTGAATTCCCGTTTCTCGCCTGGTCCCTTCCCTCATGACGCCAATTATTGGATGGCCAACCTGCTCATTTGGTTTTCGTTGGGATCTCGCCACGGGTATTTTATCTTGGGCTCCCTCTAGACCGCGATTGACGGATTCCTACTGACATACGGAGCCGGAAAAGAAGTACACTTTGTGGTTGTAAGACTTTTCAGCCACATTGTTACGGAGGGTTTGTAAGATGATTACAATTCTGGCAGCAGGTTCAAGGGGAGATGTCCAACCGTATCTTGCGCTGGGGGTGGCGCTGAAAAAAGCAGGCCATGCGGTTCGTATTGCCACATTTGAAAACTATGAGTCCTTCGTTAAAAGTTATGGTCTAGAGTTTTTTCCGATCAAGGGTGACGTTTCCGAAGTGGCTTCCAGCGACAGCATGAGGGGCGCCATGAAGGCTGACAATCCTCTCAAGATCCTATTAAGCTTCAACAAACTGAAGTCCTTGGTATTTAATCTACAGAAGGATTTCTTCAACGCTTGCAAGGGTTCAGATGCCATCGTTTACCATCCAGGCGCTCCAATCGGGTTTTTCGCTGCACAAGATTTGAAAATCCCCAGCATTCTGGCTACCCCTTTTCCGATGACACCTACCAGGGATTACCCTACATTGATCTTCTACAATGCCGTTCGATTGGGAAGGACGTTCAATTTCCTCACCCATAAGATCTTTGAGAAGGTGGTGTGGTCTACTTCCAGTCCCGCCATCAAGCAATTCTGGAAGAAGGAGTTTGGTCACGCTCCTGAGGATTTTGGATGTCCATTCAGCAAACAAAACACCAAGAACTTGCCCACTATCATTTCTTGCAGCAACTACGTTTTTCCGCGACCGGATGATTGGTCAGAGTACGTCAATAGCGCTGGATACTGGTTCTTGGATGAGGAGATTGAATGGAGACCACCCAATGATCTGCTGGATTTTATTCAGCGAGGAACACCCCCGGTCTACGTGGGTTTTGGCAGTGTAGTCGATTCAACTTCAGCAGACCAGACCGCAAAGCTGGTGATGAATGCTCTCAGGCGTGCGGGACAACGAGGGATCTTGGCCACAGGGTGGAGTGGCATGTCCAAAATGGACAACATGCCTGAAGAGATATTCATTCTGGATAGCGCCCCTCACTCTTGGTTATTTCCCCAAATGGCGACTGTGGTTCATCACGGAGGCGCCGGAACGACTGCCGCAGGTCTGAGAGCCGGCGTACCAAGTATTATCATCCCTCATGGCAATGACCAATTTGCCTGGGGACGCCGCGTATACGAACTGGGAGTCGGTCCAAAACCCATTCCGAGAAAAAACCTAACCGCAGAAAAACTATCTGATGCGATCAAATTCGTCCTGACGAACGAAGTCAAAGACGCAGCAAAAGATTTGGGGGGGAAGATTCAAAGCGAAAATGGAGCCGAGAAAGCAGCAAAAATTATTATTGATTGTCTTGAGCAAAAGGGTTCTGCTTTCTTCAACCAAGGAAAACAGGATCCCTGCAGATCCTACCCTTCCGCTTCTCCCGAAGCTCCAAAGTAAGAACGGTTGGAGGACTGGCGATACCCTTCCTGGCCGCACAACGGCCGGCCGGCTGCAATCAGTGTTTCCGGGCTGATCGAGCCACTCGCGATCAACTCCTGGCCGGCTCTCCGCATCGCTTCCAGCACTGCCTGGCCTTCTTCCGTGGGATTCCCCTTCTTCCAGATCAGATGGGCATGCGGGCGTACGAGCGCCCCGGCAAACTGCACGTTGGCGTGAGCGGCCAGTTCCTGGGCGATGCGCACCACGGTATCGCAATTCCCGGCCTCCCACCATCCGCTGGTCGTGACCAGGGCGATCCGGGTGATGGCGACATCCGCACGAAACCGGGCTCGCGTGCGACCGTCGCGGGTCTCAAGCAACGGCTCGACCAGTGGACACAGCCGGTTTAGAAGGTTCTGCATCTCACCCGGCAGTGGAATGAAGACGGGGGTGGCCAAGACCAGGGTCTCTGCCCGGCGCAGCGCTGGGTACAATGCCTGCATCTCGTCCGCGTGGATACACTGGCCGGGCTTCTTGTTCCAACAGTCCAGCTCGCCGCTGCATGGTTTGATCTTCATGCGGCCGGCGTGGAAGAGCTGCACCTCGGCGCCTGCCGCCTCCATCCCTTCGATAAAGGGCGCCAGCGCTCGGCCGGTGTTTCCCCGCTCCGCCTGCGGGCTGCCGTTGATCACCACTGCTTTTTTCATTTTATCCTCCTTGTTCCAAACTTTTCGCGGGGTATTTGAAAGTCCAAAAACAAAACTACACAAACGTCTTTCACCGGTTCATCTCCTAGCGCAATTTACGCATCACCCGCCCATTCAGTTGATGTCTCCCAGGTAGATCCGTGCATACGGATCGATGCCGCAGGCGAGCGCTGCCCGGAGCTCCTTCGGGTAGATCCGATAGGCGCCCAATTCAATCAAGGGAAGCCAGGCGACACCGACCTGCCCCTCATCGGGAAGTAGAGGTTCAGCGCCGAACGGATCAGCTAAGAGCGCGCATTCAAACATGAATTCAACCTGGTGGGCGTCGGCATCCTCATCGGCGAACTCATGGTTGGCTCCGATATACTCGCGGATATGGCGAAGGGGGCCGACCTTTACCCCGACGCCAAGCTCCTCCAGGCACTCCCTTTGGAGAGCGCCGACGAGGGTCTCGCCCGGCTGCTGGCCGCCACCGGGGAGGGTGTAATAATCGCCTTCGACGTCATACTGTTTGATAGCCAACAGATGCCCTCCAGCAATGATGATGGCTTTGGCGGAGTTGCGAATAGCTTTCACAGCCATAAGACCTGCACAAGCAGCCATCCAATCAAGCTCATCGACAGCCGCTCTTCTCGTGATCACTCATCGTGTTCATTCGATCTGCTCCACAACTGTACGCAGCGAGCTCTACGGTAAAAGCTGCAATATCCTTTCCAGAGAACTTGGCATCGAGGGCAACAATACCTCCAGGTTTTCCATGGTCTACGGCATGGAATCCGGCAAGTCAAGCAGGAAACGCCAAACTGGGACCACTTCGATAGTTCCGGCATTCACGTCGATCAACTCGTCTTCATTTTGAGTCACGATAGTTCCGGTTCTCAACCCCAGTTCGGTCATCGCCTCGCCAAGAGCCATCGTCTCCCGTTTGCGCGTTTTCGGTTCAGCCAGGGACTCGCAAACCTGGACCAGCATGGGTGCGCGGCCGCGCACTGGGACGATAAAATCAACCGCCCGGCTGTTCCTTGTCTTATAGTAGCAAATCTCGGCGTGGAGACGTCGAAGGGTTGCGAACACGAGGTTCTCTAGCAAATGTCCGGAGTTAATAAGAATCCCCGACGATACTGAGGTGACCAAGGCATGATCGATACAGTAGACTTTCTTTGGATTGGTGTTGCTTCGTGCCAGCGAGGCGTCGAAGATCCGCACGGAAAAAAAGAAGTAGGCGTCCTCAAACCATTCCAAATACTCCGACACCGATGACTTTGGGGTTTTGTGGCCAAGTAGTTGGAGGTATCCCGTGAGGCAGTTGACCGAATAGAGCGAGGTTGCGTGGTCCACCAGCCAGTGCGCCAGATCAGTTAACGCTTTCGGATGGGAAATGTCGTGGCGTTCAACAAGATCCCGAAAAAGGATGGCGTGAAAGTATTCTTGGTGGGTTTTAATACGCAGGTTGCGAACGAGGCCAACCACCTCAGGAAAGCCGCCGGTCTCCCAGTATTCTGCGAAGGCCTTCTGGACGAGGAGCCGTTTCTTCGTCGAGAGCGCGCCAACGCACTCAATCCCCTTCCAATCCAGAAATTCCCGGAACGAGAAGGGAAAGATCTCCCATGACAGCGCCCTCCCCCGCATCTGTGTGGCGATCTCCTTGGAGAGCATCCCGGCTGACGAACCGGTAAGGTAGACCTCGCATTTTTCAGTCCGCATCAGGCGGTCAACAAAGGGCTCCCAACCGGTAACCCCCTGAATCTCGTCGAAGAAGCAATGGACCGTCTCGGTGTTCTTTTTCTCTGGAAATAGCGAGTAGTAAGCTTCGGAGATCATTGCGAGGTTGTCTTGATGCAGGTCGTGGAGGCGGTCGTCGAAAAAGTTCAGGTAGAGAATGTTCTCTCGCGGGAGTCCGCTATCCAGCAGCCGTTGGATGATCTGGAACATGGTCGTTGATTTACCGCTTCGACGCACCCCGATGCAAACGGTAGCCTTGCCGTGAACTGTCTCGATAGATAAACGCCGGGGAACCCCGGTTTCCAACGTCGTTTCCTGGAAATCCAGGATAATGGCTTTTATAGTCTGGATCATTAGGTCACTCCGGGTCTAGGTCGTTATCGGCCGGTATTTCATCTGGTAAGCCATTTTGCCGGTTATGGCCATAAGTGTCAAGATATTTTTCCAGATCTGCTATACTCTTCCCCTAACCGCTCCAGTGGCGGCGAGGTTGTTTAATTGCGTGTCCTGGTAAACCAGGAGCGTCACCCTGGCAGAATCTCTTCAATTCCCGAGCCAACGAGGAGCCATCTTGAAAACCCTGATGAGCGCTTTCCCGGCCTTTGCTCTGCTATCATTTCCTCCAGGCAAGTGAACTCAATGCTGGAAAATGCGTGGCGCGTTATCGGCAGCAATCGTCGGAGGGCAAGTTGGATCTGCCTCTGCCTCATCCTGGCGGCCGCTTTTATAGCTCAGTTGGTTTTGACCTCCACCACGGACTATGTCAACGGCACCGATGGAGGCTACTACGCCTACCAACTGCGGGAAATGTCGGAGCAGGGTTGGTCGGGCGGGTTGTCGCCGTTCGAGGTCCCGCCAGTCTTCTTCTTCGTGGCCTACCCCTTCGCTAAGCTGTTCGGGGTAATGCTGGGGGTGAAGATCGCCACCGCCCTCTTCACGGTGCTATTGGGCCTGGCCACTTACCTCCTGGTCCGCACTGCCTTCCGCAGCGATTTAGCCGCTCTGTTGGCTGCCTGTTTGGTGGTCTTCTCACCGATGACGCTGCGAGTGGCGGTGGACATCCGCAAGAACATGGCCAGCCTGGCTTTATTGGTGTTGTTCCTCTATCTCTTCCTGCGCTGCCTGAAGAACTGGCGCTGGGTCTTTCTGCTGGCGGCAGTCGGCCTATTGGGCATCTTCACGCACAAGACCTTCGTTTACGTCTGGTTTATCCTGCCCGCTTACCTCCCCTTCTCCTGGTTGATCGAGCGCCGTCGACCGGATCGCCAGGATTGGCTGCTGCTGGGCTGCAATGTAGCAGCAGTGGCAGGAGCGCTGCTGTTGTGGAACTCCCTCAGCTCTGGATTTAACGAGATCGCGGCCAATGCCGGCCTGCCCTTCCAGGCAAGCCGGGGAGCTGTCCCCGAGCTTTGGCCTCTACTGGTGGTGGCAGTCCCGGGCGGCCTGCTCGCTGCCCTGCGCCCTCGGCGGGAGACTACGCTCCTGCTGGCCTGGTTTACGCTCAGCCTGCTGTTGACCTTCCCCCAGATCAATGTGGCCAACCAATGGCGCTTTCAGGTGATGCTTTTCCCACCTGTGGCGATATTTGCCGCTGTCTCTTTGGGTTGGCTGTGGCGTCGCTTCCACATTGTTAGCCTGCCGGTCCTTCTTACGGTACTGGCACTTTCCGTTGTCTCCTTCGTCGGCTTCGGCAGTAACGATCTTCAAATGAAGCCTTCTTTGCCGGAGCCGGTATTAGATTCGCTGGAGCGGGGCAGCCAAGTCACCAGCCGCCAAGGATTGATCCTCACCGATTTAGCCAACCAATCCGGCTACTGGGTGCGCTACTTCTATGGTCCTGGAATGGTGAGCCTGTCTTCCCCGGATCGAGCGCAGACTACAGGACTGGTTGAGCAAGCCTTGTCTGCCGGTCAACCCGTCTACCTCGTGGTGGCGGGAAATCCTCAAACTTCTTCGCCTCAACCCTCCCCTACCTCTCCCCCACCTCTCCGATTCGATCAAATGGTCCGACTCTATGTAGACCGCTACGTCGCCACCTGGCAGGTGAAGAGTGCCGGGGCTGTTCCCTTCCCGCGGGAGCCGGCCCCTTTCGATGAGAACGGTGGAAAGGGCAGAGAGCTGAGTGGAACGGATGGCTATCAGGCCGGGAGGTGGGCAGCCCTCTCCACTTTCCTGATCGCTCCTTATGAAGCCTTGCGGGCAATCAACCCACCCTTCCTGGCCCTCTGGGAGATCCAGATCGGCTTTCCAGCCTGCCTGCTGATACTTGGCGTCCTGTTTCTGGGGTGTCAGGAGTTTTACCCGTGGCTTTCTCGCCGCCCCTGGCTGCTCTATCTATTGCTCTTTGCCTCGATGTCCTGCGTGGCGGCTCTCTATCTCTTCTCACCGGTCTGGTTCTGGGGAGGATCGGTTCCCCCGGTGGATCCCGCCCTTTTTCGTCCCGTGGGGCAGTAGTCTTTCCCGTATGCTTCGGGACGGAAAACGCTCAAGGAGAAGCCGCCAGCTCCTTCGCCTCTTCCAGAAAACGATCCAGGTCCGCTCGGTTGTAGTATTTACCCCGCTGGAAGACGCCCTCGATCTGCTGCGCATTCTTGATATCGGTCAGGGGGTTGGCCCGCAGCAAGACCAGCGAAGCCTCTTTTCCCACCTCCACTGTACCAAGCTTTTGATCCAGGCCCATGAAAGTGGCCGGCCCGATCGTGGCACTCTTCAGGATCGTCGCAGCAGGGACGCCCATCTCCTGCCAGAGAGCCATCTCCTCGTGAAGAGAGAAGCCTGGGATGAGGCCGGGAAAACTGAGATCGGTGCCCACCAGGAGGGGGAAACCGTTGTCGCTGAGGATCTTCACGAAAGCGCCCATCTTGGGCCACAACTGCCCCAATTCTACAGGGTCTTGAGAGCCCGGAGGCCAGAGCCCCACCCACAGCTCCCGCAGCTTGGCGGATGCATACTCCAGCAGGGGGTACTTGCCGGCATAGACCTCATTCAAGTACTGACCGGTGCGAAAGACGATAGTTGTGGGGCAGATGGCCATCCCGGTAGCCAGGATAGGCGCGAGAGCAATCTTCAGTTCGACGGGATCGACTTCTCCCAGGCGCAACCAGAAGTAAGCTTGCGGCCCCATGCCGCCCCTCTTCAATTGAACGGGCTCTCCCAACAGCCTGCCGATAATCTTCTCAAAGCCAAAGAGGTGCTCGCTGCTGGACATTCCAGCTTTCGCCGCCTCCTCGATGGCAACGGCCTCCGGCACATGCCCGACCGCTTTCAGTCCTTGTTTTTTCGCTTCGTCGACGATGGCCAGGAAGATCTCTTTCTCCAATCCGCTGTAGACCTTGATCTGGTCCACCCCCGCCTTGGACTGGCTGCGGACCGCCTCCCGCCCCTCCTCGGGCGTCTTCAAACCGAGAGAGATAACCGGGATCAGGGGCGGATCACCGTCCAGGATGGAACCGGTGGCCACCATCTCCGGGCCCAGCAGATCTCCCTTGTTCAAGGCATCGCGCAAGCTTATCGCCTGTTCGGTAGGCATTCCCATGTCCCGCACCAGCGTTACTCCATTGGCCAGCATCAGTCGCCCGAAGGTCGAGGGATCCACATAATGCACGTGGGAATCGGCCAACCCAGGGATCAGGTATTTCCCGCTGCCGTCGATGCGGATCCCCTCCTCCGGGAGCGGTTCCGCGCTGGGCCGGATCGCGAGTATGTGCTCTCCCCCGATCAGGACGGTCTGGTCGGATACAATGCTCCCCTGCTTGACGTCGACGATAGCGACATGGGTGATCACCAGGGAAGGCTTCACCGCCTCCGCAGAGCTGGAGGCAGGTGGGCTGGAAGCCGGAGGACGAGCGCAGGCAGTCAACAAGATAACGCTGCTGAGAATGATCATGAGAATGCTCTTTCCTATCATGTATTCCTTCCTTGCTTAGGGCAGGGCCCAGATCTTGAGCGATTCAAAGCGGATCCGCAGGATCTGCGTGCCCATTCGGCGTGCGGCGAAGGTGACCTGTCCTCGCCATCACAGAACCCGACCCAAGTATAGAATTCCCACCTTCCCTGTCAATTCTGGACGAGGCCTGCTGGATTCATTCACCGCGCGCCCTGAGCCTTTTGCCTTTTCACTCCAAACCTCGGTATTCTCCCCGCTCCATTGCTGAACCCGGGTGGAAAGCTTTTCCCCACAACCCCTCGTTCGATCAGAACGGGCCAGCCATGGCCCTTGGGCCGCCGAAGAGAGTAATCTATGACCGGACTGACTGGACCACGAAAGTGCGATTGAACCGTTTATTTTGAAACAAACCGTGTTAACCAATGGTCAGTGCGTACTTGATGAAGTCCAAGGTGCGCTTGAGGTCATCTGGATCGGCCTTCTGTTGGATCTTCAGGGATGGGTTCGGCCGCTCCTCCCAGGCTCGCTCGATCAGATCAACCCAACGACGATCCAGCGCGCTCATCGCCCACCGGGCGCCTGCCAGCTTGGAGCCGATCCTTCCGGTGTGCAGCGTGTGCAACATGCGGCAATAGCTTAAGACAACGTACGGCTGGAACCACCGGTTGTCCATCTGGCTAGGATCAGCGAAGAGCTGGCTCGCCCAATCCCGCATCGTCTCCAATACTTCCTGCTGAAGCTGCTCGGCCGACACGGGATCGATCAAGGCGCATGGATCAGGGCCGGTCAAGGCGATACCGAATTCCCGTGTGACCCAACGAACCACCCGGGTATTGTCATGATTCGATCTGATCAGTTCCCGGCTGGTGTTGTCCAAATAGAGCAAGGGAGCTCTTGATGGATCGTCTTGTCTCAGCGTGTCTTTGGGAAAGTATGATCCTTCCAGGTGATGCGCCCAGCATGAATCGAGGTCGTAGATGCGGGCGTGCATCGCCTGCAGTGCTGCTAGTTCGCTCTTCGATACTTCATAGTCGACAACGACCAGGAAATCCACGTCGCTGTCTTCATCCCAACCGCCAGCTGCAAAAGATCCCTGCAGGTAAATAGCCAGGAGATGATCGCCCAAGATGGCCTGTAGGCTCGTCACCATTTCTTGCAAGACTTCGTTCAGTTCCGGATAAGCCGTAGGAACAGCAATTATCATGAATCCCATCCAATCCAGCGCCTGGCAGCAAAAAAGGGGACAGATTTATTTTCTATGCCAAGGAAACCTTATTCTCAATATTAAATCTGTCCCCTTTCTCTTAGCAAGCTGGCTACGCGATGTTGATCAAAGGGGTTTCTTACGTGCCCCCGAAGACGTCATCTGAGGGAATTACTGGTAGTTGACTGTGGAGGAAATGGAGAAGAAAATGGAAAGGCGGGTAGAATCTCGAGGGCCGGGAAGGCCGAGAAAGGGAGGAAAAATAAATCTGTCCCCATTTTAGCATGCGAGAGATGACTCAGAACGACCATGCAGGGGTGGTTCAGATCGCCGAATCCCTGCCGGAATGGTTTGATGAAACGGCTCGCTCCCATTCGATCCCGATCGACATCCAGCACCAAAGAGGCTTTGTCGCCGTGCAGGATGGCATGGTCGTCGGGTTCGTCACCCTCTATGTCGCGGAAGGCCGCCTACAGATCGGCTGGTTGGGCGTAGGGAAGGCATTTCGGGGGAAAGGGATCGGCAAAGCGCTTCTCTACAGGGTGGAAGAGCGAGCGCTTGAACTCGGCCTCGCTGAGGTTGCCACCTATACATTGGGTGACAGTGTAGACTACCCGCCTTATGAACAAACGCGGCTGTTCTACTTCCGAAATGGTTTCGAGGTGTACCAGCGCAACCAGACCGACAACCCCGGTTGCCCTGAAGAGATCCGCATCAGAAAGCGGGTGGTTCCACCAAGCGCTCCGGCGAACAAGGATGCAACGCACCCCCTGCTCGAGCCAGATTGAAACACCATCAGTACCAGAAGAAAAGGAGGCTTCTATGAATCTGACGTTCCGCCCCTATCGTGGGGAGGACGATTTCTGGCACATGCGCGACTTTCTTCGTCAGGTATTTCTGCTGAACGACCGGCTTGAACGGAGCTGGCATGTCGCCCGGCTCGACTATGCCCGCTGGCATACCTGCCTCAACTGCGCCAAGGTGAGTCTGGAAGAAGTGGTAACCCTGTGGGAGTCCGATGGTCAGTTGATCTCCTTCCTGATACCCGACGGAGGGCGCGGCGAAGCGCATCTCTGCGTGCATCCCGGGTTGCGTACGGCGGAGCTAGAGGAAGAGATGATCGCTGTAGCCGAAGAACAGTTGGCCACTGTCAATCCGGACGGTTTATGCAAGCTCTGTGTATGGGCATCCGAGCGCGATACGTTGCGGCAGGGCATCTTGACCCAGCATGGCTACACCAAAAAGGATTGGCCTGAACACCAATGGCGCCGCCGCTTGGACAAACCGATCCCCGATGTGCCGATTGCCTCCGGGTATACTATCCGCTCGTTGGGGGATGGCTTGGAATTATTGGAACGCTGTTACGCCTCGGGGCTGGGTTTCCACAAGGGAGACATCAAGATTGCCGTGGAAAACCGCGACGACCCCACCTGGTATCGGAACATCCAGACCGCCCCGTCCTATCGTCGCGATCTCGATCTCGTGGCCATTGCCTCCGATGGAGCCATCGCCGCCTTTTGCACCCTTTGGTTCGATGATGTCACTCGAAGCGCTGTCTTCGAGCCGGTCGCCACTGTGCCGGCCCATCAACGGCGCGGCCTGGGCAAGGCGCTGATGAACGAGGGCTTGCGACGGGTGCAACGGATGGGCGCTACCCTGGCCTTTGTGGGGGGCTATAGCCCGGAGGCCAATGCGATCTACCGGTCGGTGATGGGTTCCGATCACGAGTTGGACGAACCGTGGGTGAGGGAATGGGAAGGAAGCATTTCTCGGGAATAAGGTTGCTGCGCGGAGGAACCCTTTTTGTTGAGGGCATGAAACTTCGCAAGAGTACGGCTATTGTGTAAACCTTTGACGGTCTTCTGAAGGCTCCTCATGTGGCTCCCGTCCGATTTGGCCGGAATAAACTTCACATAGTTTTGACTAGCTCTGCTGTCTCAGGGAACAATCACGGCAGAAAAGAATCTCCCAGGAAGGGAGATCAATAAAGGAGACAGTATGGAAATAACACTTACCCGCAAGCATCTCCGCCGTCCGGCTGGGATGGCCGGTTTCCTGGTAGTCTGGTCCGGCCAACTGGTCTCGCTGGTGGGTACCGGGATGACGAATTTCGCCTTCGCCATCTACATATGGCAAACCACCGGGCAAGCCACCCCCTTCGCCTTGATCGGTTTCTTCTTCGCCTTGCCGTTGATCGGCTTCACTCCCTTCGCCGGCGCCCTGGTGGATCGTTGGAACCGCAAGCTGACGATGATGATTTCCGACATCGCCGGTCTGGTGGTAAACCTGGCTTATCTCTCACTCCTCCTTTGGGGTCACTTGGAGATGTGGCATCTTTATGTCTTGGTTGCTTTCAACGGCCTTTTCTTGGCCTTCCAATGGCCGGCCTACTCGGCGGCCATCTCCACCATGCTGGAAAAGAAGCATTTCGGTCGCGCCAATGCCTTGATGTCGGTTGCCCAGAGCGGCTCCACCATCATGGCGCCGGTGCTGGCAGCGATCCTCATGGTCTCGATCGGGCTCTCGGGGATCATCCTGTTGGATAGCATCAGCTTCCTGGCAGCCATCCTCACCCTGGCAATCGTGGCTATTCCCCAGCCACCCAAGACGGAGCTGGGCGAGAAATCGAAGAGCAACCTCTTTCGTGAGGCGGCTTACGGCTTTCGCTACATCTTCCGCGTCCCCTCTCTGTTAGGCCTGCAGTTGACCTTTTTCTTCGGAAACCTGCTCTCCAACCTGGTGGGCGTCCTCTATGTGCCGATGATCCTGGCTCGCACGGCCAACAACGCCGGAGCGCTGGCCACGGTCGAGACCGTCCTGGGCATCGGGGGAGTTCTGGGAGGAATCCTGATCTCCATCTGGGGAGGCCCCAAGCGCCGCATCAATGGGGTAATCGGGGGGTGGTTCCTCTCCTTCTGCGGAATCCTGGCAGTAGGGATGGTCAGCGGGGTGGTCGCCTGGGCTATCGCCGGCTTCTTCTTCGCCTTCGTCTCACCTCTGATCAGCAGCTCCAACCAAGCCCTCTGGCAAAGTAAAATTCCCCCCGAGATTCAGGGGAAGGTCTTCTCCGCCCGGTCTTTGATCGCCCAGGTCGCCTCCCCCTTCTCCATGATCATCGCCGGACCGCTGGCCGATCGCATCTTCGGTCCAGCGATGCTTCCAGGAGGCGCGCTGGCCGGGTCACTGGGTCCTCTCTTCGGCGTAGGAGTGGGCTCCGGAATGTCTCTGATGATTGCCGTGGCGGGTTTGTTGGGCATGGTCGTGGCAGCCTCCTGCTATTTAGTGCCGGTGATCCGAAATGTTGAGCGCCTGGTCCCTGACTTTCAACTGCCTGAGGCTCCAACCGAGGAGCCCCATGCGAGCGGAGCGGCTCCCGCGAGAGAGGGTATCCCAGCCATCGCCCTGAGCGAATAGTGATTTTGGAGATCAATCGGAGGTATATTCAGCAGACTCGCTTGCCATCTATCGCGATAGATAGTACAAAGCCCTGACTGGAAGGATTTAATAGACCCCGTGATGAACGACCGTAACGAAGAAAACGGAATCGGCTCTCCGGAAGAAACCACCTCAGTGCCCCGAGCTTTGGAAAAGAAGGAAGGGCGGCTCTGGAACCGCAATTTCCTTCTTCTCTGGCAGGGGCAGGTTATCTCCAGCATCGGGGACGTGGTGTACGAGATCGCCCTCGGCTTCTGGATCCTGGCCGTTACCGGTTCGACAGCCCTGATGGGCACTCTGATGGCCGCCTCGGTGCTGCCGCGGGTGCTCGTCTCGCCTTTTGCCGGGGTCGTGGTGGACCGCTCCGATCGCAAGTGGTTGATTGTCCTGACTGATCTGGTTCGCGCCATCGCGGTCGTTTTTGTGGCAGTGGCGGCCTTCCAGGGCTGGGTGCAGATCTGGATGGTCTTCGCGGCCGGCATCATCATCGGCCTCTGCGGGGCTTTCTTCAGCCCCGCGATCAGTTCCGCGCTGCCGGATCTGGTTCCCCACGCCAAGCTGATGCAGGCCAACTCAATCTATTCGATGGTCTATTCTGCGTCAGGCATTCTAGGCAATTCGTTTGGAGGATTCCTGTACTCCTGGTTGGGAGGGCCCTTGTTGTTCCTGATCAACGGGCTTTCTTTCCTCTATTCCACGATTTCCGTCCTCTTCGTGCGCGTCCCCAAGATCACACGACAGGGCCCGTCACAGCATTTCTTCGCCGATATGAAGGACGGGTACCGTTTCGTCTGGCGTTGGCGCAACCTCCGATGGCTGATCATCTTCGCTGCCTGTGCCAATTTTTTCGCCACAGTAGCGATCGTGGCGATTATTCCCTTCTTCCAACAAACCCCTGGATTGGGTCCCGCCTACTATGGCGTCATCATGGCTCTCCTGGCCGGGGGGCAACTGGCTGGGATGCTGGGAACCTATGCCATCCCCATCAAGGCGGGATTCCGCTACCGGCTATTTGTCTTCTCGGCGCTGCTTTGTTTCCTTTTCTTTGCTCTCTTCCCCGTCTTCCTGAACGTTCCCTTCATGGCCACAGTTGCCTTTTTGGGGGGACTATTCAACGCTGTCGTCAACGTGCTGCTGCAAACGGTGATGCAATTGAACGTACCGGCTGACATGCGCGGCAAGGTCTTCTCTTTGCTAGGCGCGCTCTCTCAGGGATTGGTGCCCATCGCCATGGCCCTGGGAGGAGTATTGGCCGGATTCGTCCCCCTCCGCCTGCTGATTTTTATCGCCTTCCTACTGCCTGTTTTCACTCTTCTTCCGCTCTTTGCCCAGCGCGATTTTAAGAACTTCTTTACGACTGAACCGGCGCAGGAGCCGCAACCGGAGACTAGATAGACGCTTGCAGCCGGGTATTCATTCGAAGCCAGCCTCAGTGGTCTTGGTGAAAGCTCATTTCAGCTTACCATCCTGCTGTAGAGCCCTTAAGACCTGAGGGTCCGACCGAGGATCCTCCCCCTTGAAAAAGTCAGAGCCTGGGTAGCCGAGCTGGATTTGGATGACCGGGCGCTCCTTCGAAACCAGGACCGGATCGATCGCCACTCCATCGTAGCTCTGCGAGGAGTACGAAGGCCAAAAGGCGCCGGCATAAACTGGCTGGCTGTCCACGCACACCGCAAAAGCCAATCCACTGGTGGGTGCATGCAGGCTCTGGATCCGCTCAGCCGCGGAGGCGGTCAGCGCTATCTCATGCGTCGCGCTGGAATAGGTGACGATGTCCTGATTCGAGAGGATGGGTTCCGTCTCCAGCTCTAGATGGCTGAGGAACGGGAGTTGCTCTGGCTTGATGTTCGAGTTAGTCAGGTAGATGGAGAAACCTTTCACGATTGTTGGTGTGGTGGTTGCCGGCTGCGAGGAAGAGGAAGTTTGCGCTGCTGCAGAGCTGGCGGAAGGGTTTACGGGTACTCCAGTGCCGCACCCGGAAAGGGTCGATAGAAAGAGGGAGGCGATGATGAATGTGCAGATCCATCGAACGAAGGAAGTGGAGCTTCCAGCCATGAGTATCTTATCTCCCATCAATGGTTGGTTGGCTGCGTCTTTCCCCGATGGGAAAGACTGCCCGCCCCCGGCTCTCGTTGATTACTTCAGCCATGGCCAGGTAGATGGCCGATAGGCCGCAGAGGATTCCTTCAAAACCGGCAATCTGGCCAATCAAGACGGAACCGCTCCAATCCCGTACGGCGAGGAGTAGAAAAAGGATCGTCAGGCTGAGGAAAACGAACTGAAGGACACGATTCCTCCCGAAAGTACCGATCCACATGAAGAAGGTGAAAACACCCCAAAGGAGCAGGAACCACCCTAAAAAAGCGTTTGGCGTCTGGCCGCCGTTCGGCAGGCCAATCCCAGGGATCACCCATATAGCGACGAGCGAAATCCAGAACAGGCCGTAGGAGGTGAAAGCGGTCGTTCCGAAGGTATTTCCTCTCCGATATTCCATAATGCCGGCGATGACCTGGGCGACGCCCCCGTAGAAGATCCCCATGGCCAGGATCACGGCGCTGATCGGGAAGAACCCGGCATTGTGGATGTTCAACAAGACGGTGGTCATTCCGAAGCCCATTAGCCCCAGCGGGGCCGGGTTGGCAAGTTTGCTTTCCATTTTACTTTCTTCTCCTCTCTCAACGGGTATGAAATGCTTTGTC
The DNA here is from genome assembly GCA_026389455.1 of Coprothermobacterota bacterium. Taxonomy (GTDB): domain Bacteria; phylum Caldisericota; class JANLFM01; order JANLFM01; family JANLFM01; genus JAPLHV01. The sequence goes on along the minus strand of JAPLHV010000014.1, from coordinate 1,978 downwards.
TCCCATCATCCCCATCCGCCCCTCCATGTCCTTCCTTAGATCAGGACTAGAAAACTACTCTACTTCAATTGAAGAACGAACCGTTTGTCGCGAAGAAATGAGCGAGCGTCCGTATCGGTCCCTTCTTCTTGTTTCTAAAAAAGATACAGTGCGGCTGCCCGGTCGTCAATGGGGGAGGCCACGCCAGACGAATGACGGGGACCGTCACCCTGCTGAACAGTGCCATCTGCTGATCCGATTGGCTGTGAAAAGAAGGGGGGAATGGGGAGGATCTTGAAGAAGAGGGAGAGCAATACTTGACATAATCCTGCGATATCAATTAGCTGCATATCCCATCGTTACAGGATAATAAAGATTTTTTTCACAGAACTTATCAAAAGTTTGATATATGCCTCTCTCCTGTGAAATGATGCCTCCAGAAAGAAAAAACGAACAGAGGAGAGCAAAATGAACGGAATGATGATGGAAGGAACGATCCCCAGCGCCGCCCTGGCGGCCACCCTCGGCCAACGCGCCGAGCAGATGAAGAATGACCTGGCGGCTAAGCGCCGGCCACGCAGCCTGAATGCTCGCTACGGAGCCGAGTTGAGCGCCACGAACTTCGACCCCTACGCCTACTTCCTGCTCATCGCTCACCCGCAGCAAGCTTAAGAGAAGATGAACCCAGCGAATCCTCCACCCCGGAAGCGGGGCTGGAGGATTCTTGTTTTCTGGGAGCAGGAATGCTTGGCGCGGCAATCCCCGGGAATGTGCCGGTCTCTGGTGATGTTCTATTGATAGAAAGAAGCGTGATAGAAATGAAAAAAATGAGAATCGGTATCCTCAGTGCAGTTTTGCTGTTACTTTTAATCCTGGCGCCGACACCGGCCCTGGCTGAGGTGACGACAACCACCGATTACCAGCAAGTGGGCGAACAATGGATGGACCAGAGAATGGGAACCGCAGCGGCAGATGCCATGGAGGCGCGCATGGCGGCTGTGATGGGTGATCAGTATGTGCGTCAAATGCAGGAAACGATGGGCCGCATGATCGTTGATGATCGAGGTGCGGCTGGTTTTTCGATGCCGATCTTCGGCGGAAAAGGAGCTTCTACCATGATGGGATTTGGTTGGGGTTGGGGTCATGGAATGGGGTGGGGTTGGATGGTAATCGGCGGAGCCCTGCTGCTATTCTTGCTGGTTTGGGCGATCATCATGCTGGTGCGGCGACGTGAACACGGGTCGATGGGTCCGATGCCCATGTGCATGCGCATGGGTGGGATGGGTCAACCCTACGGCGATGCGGGCGACCGTCCCCTGCAGATCCTGAAAGAACGCTACGCCAAGGGTGAGATTACCAAGGAGCAGTTCGACCAAATGAAACGGGATCTGCTGGCCTAATAAGGCTGCTCTTCCTGCGCGTACCCACCAGAACGGCCCTTTCCCAACCGGTAAGGGCCGTTTGCTTGGTGGTCATCAGCCTCCCTTGAGACATCATTTCCCAATCGGTAGGCTTCTTTCAAGCCTCCCTTGAGAGGAAGCGGGGTAGAAAGACCTCATGCTGGTCATTCCGTCGAAAGAATCTCCTGAATGACTGAGCCCAACTGCCTTATCGTTTGACGGGAAGATGGCGGCTGGGAATAATGGGGATGGCAAGGGAGATGGCGGCTGGAAAAGAGATGCTATGTTATGGAAAGAAAGGGATGGCAAATTCATTATAGGGTAAGGTTTCCTATCCTTACCTACGTTGGCCTTCCTCTGGTCGTCGTTGCTTTGGCGATTTCCAGCTTCCTATTCCCCTTCACGTCATCGCCGCCAGCCTTGCCCTCTCCGCGTCCGCTACCATCGAATGGTGCGTGGAATGGGACGTCTCCTCACACTCTGAGTCGATCAACGCCTGGCGATCTGCAAGTTCAGCCGGCGTCGCTCGAACAGCCTGCGGTCACTGCCCTCGCCACGCCGATCGCCGATCCATCTATCGTTGACTCTCTCTCTATCCC
>JAPLHV010000232.1 GCA_026389455.1 Coprothermobacterota bacterium | reverse complement strand
TTTCACCTCGACGATCTTGTCGTCGATCTCCTGGATCTTGGAGTTGGTTTCGTCTGCGAGCTTCGACAGGGTATCCTGAAAAGCGCGGCATTGCAGATCATACCGTATCACGATCTCCTCATGCTCTCTCCTTCTGTTCGCATTGGCGTCGCTCTCTTCCCTGTCCAACTGTTCTAAAGAGCGTTGGCGCCCTGCTCGGATCGCGTTTTCTTGATCCTTCCGGCGTTGCTCCTCAAGATCCCTCTCGTCCTCCAGCACACGTCGTTGAGCCTGGCGCTTCGCCTGGATGACAACCATTTCTCGTTGAGGGATCGCTTGGGGCATTGACGCCCGAGCCTGCGATTCGATCGTTCTCTTCCACTCGGCAAGCGACTCCACCCGGGCAAGACCGATTCCTTGAACAAGCTGTACGCGATAAGGGTTAATATCGGCGGCGGTATGGAAGCCGGCAGCTTTAAGACGCGACTTGATGGCTGGTCCGACATCCGGAATGGAGGCTCTATTGAGAGTGAAGTGGCGAAGAAAAGTAGAAATATGCTGCTCTTGCTGAACTCGCAGGGCATTCTCAAGCTCCGCGGCCTCATCCTGCTCGATCGCGGTGATCCGACAGTCAAAGGCCGTTGCTTTGGCCTCGCTATCATTCGGGATTTTCTCAAGAGCGTCTGCTTCCTGCCGGCGGAATGCTCGTCGTCGGGCATTTATGGCGGCTAAAGCGCATCGAAAAGTCTCTTGGCTCGCTATGTCTTCTTTCTTCTGCATCGCCTCTACAGTCTTCCTTTGGTCCTTCATGATCTTCTCCCGCTCCCCGGCGCCACGGTTTCGAACGCTCGTTTTCTCTCTTTTCCGCGCTTCGATTTCTTCTCCCACAGCCCAGATCTGATCGTTGATCGCTTTTACATTCGACTTTGGGGCGGCGGATTCTGCAACGCTGGGCTCCGACCGATAGCGGTAGACCCAAAAGACAAAGTTGACCAGAGCTGCCAAGAGAATCAGTGGCCCTCGTATATTCGCTGCCGGCGTGCCTACGGGGATCACAAAGAAAAGCAGTAAAGCCGCTATCGCCGAAGCAACCAACACGCACCGCTCGGGGAAGACGGAATTCCTGAAGGAGACGCTTGGTTGCAAGCCACCGTTCGGAGCGACAAAATCGCTAATCCATGATGGGTCTGGGAGAGTAGTTGGAGCTTCTTCCCACCCGGCACGCCCTTCCGGGGGGAGGTTCGTCAATGCGCCGGCTTTGCCGGTTTCCATGTGATCAACCATCCAGTTGGAGTCCAGCAGAAGGACAGGCGCTCCATCCAAGGGCGGCACTTGCTGCGGTTTGAAGTTCAAGATGGATTTGAAGAGCGTTGCGACTGAGCGAATGCGGATGTCTGTACACTTTTCCAATGCGCGAAGAAGATCGGAACTCTCAGGCCTTTGGAAATCCTCCCGCCGGAAGAGCAGGGATTCATCTCCGCCGCCAAACTGATCCCAGAGACCGGGGTCAACGGTGAGCGCGATCAAAGACACGTAGATTGCCCAAGCTGAGAAGTTGTCCAGATAAGGGCCGAAATCATCCTGGGTTCGCAAGGGATGTTGGTAATTGCGGTGGCCGACCTCGTGGCTTCCTTGACCGGCCAGCGCCGGGACGTACATGCCATCATAGTCGATAAGCCGAAGGTCGCCGTTGATGACGAACACATTGCCGTGTTGAAGGTCTCCGTGAGCGATAGAGGCTTGCTGGAGCTGCGTTATCATTTGAACCCAGCGAGCCGCGAGGGTGCGAAGAGTTTGTGGATGTCCCAGGTGATTTTGGATGTACGAGTTAAGGGGCTCGCCTTGAACCCATTCCATCTTCAGAATGGGATACCAGGCACTGCTCACTCGGATTCCCCGATTCAGGAAAGAGAACCCGACTGTGTAGGGGAGTCGAACTTGGTCGAGGCGCGCGCCAATGGCAGTATACCGATCTTGCTGGTCGTCGAACTGTCTGAGGAAGCACTTGACGGCCCAGTTGGCCTGGCCGCATTGCAGTCGATAGACGCTAGCGAATCCTCCGGTGATAGGCCGCGGCAAGCCAAGCGGCGTGAGGTCGGGGCGCCCGGTTTGCAGTTCGCCGTCGGTAAAAGCCAGCATCGGATTCTGGATCGCCTCGTTGAAATCTTGCGGTGTAGGCCACGCCATGGCGATCGTGTTTCCTCAGGCTAGTTCAAGGCGCAAGAGGGTGACGTCATCGTTTCGGATCGCTCCGCGACTGCGCAAGTCACCCACGAAATCACTGAACGGCTTGGTCTCCGCCGACGAGTCCAGCTCGCGGAGAACCCTCCATGGAAATCGCCCCTCCTCTACTTCTCTCAGGAACCAACAGGCCAATGCGTCTGTCATCAGAAAGAAAACGTCGCCAACGCGCCAGGCGCCTTTCATTGTGCAGAGATGGTCAAGGATCTTATCGTTGTAGGTGGGATCGCTGGACAAAAGGTGGGGGCGGTTGTTGAACGACGCCGAATTCTCCAGCGGGAATCGAGCGAGGACGGTCTCGCACCCTATTTGGACGAAGCAAGTATCGCCGAGAGCCATCGCCTGCCACTCGCCATGACCCCCCATTCGCTGGCAGTCATCAGAAAAAGTAATGCCCAGGATGGAGGCAAATGCGCCCATTCGAATCTTCTCTTCCGTATACCATGGCACCGACTGTCTGCATGCGAGTTTTTTACGCACAATAATTGACCACCGTTGCTGCAAATCGCCAAGACCAGTTCCGCTGGAAAGCCTGTCGAGCTGACCCTTGCAATAGCTGCGGACCAGTTGCAGCGCCCAAATCCTAGAAAAAGAGGTTTCCGTCGCTCCGTCGGCTGCGGCAAACCTGAAGCCGGCGCCCTGACCGCATGATAGATTCTCAGGCCAGCAGGCGTCCTCGTATTCGCTGCTATCGTTGCCTGCCTTCTGTACCCAGAATGCTTGCGCGAACACCTGCATGTTGTGTTCCCGCCTTAGCGAAGGTCACTGGGCCGAGTCCCAATATCAAGGAAGCGGATTACGGCGACCATATCCGCATTGAAGACGAAACCCCGCGAGCCGTCAGACACCTTGTATCCCTCTTGCTGGGCAATATGCCGCATGTAGGCAGGCAGCAGACTGGATAACCGGAACAAAAACTGTGCGAACTGATCGGGCAAACTCGCCTCGGAATCTGGGAATTCGATCGCAGGCATGCGCTGAGACGAGAGATGCAGGTTAAAAAGCATCGCCTCGCCGTCATTGCTGCTAAGTTTCCTGATAGCGTCTGCTGCGCTGGTCGGGTCACCGTCCGTTGCTTCCCCATCAGTGATGTTGATGACGATTGGGGGAAAACAACCTGGATGCTGCGCCAGCCACCCCTGCAGAATGCCATGGGCTTGATCGAGCGCTCGGCACATGGGTGTGCCCCCATTGGCTACCGGGTCAAACCAAACAGGGAAGCGGATCGTTTGATCCACCAACCCGCCCGCCCCATCGTCTACTTTCTTGGTTCGTTCCTCCAGGCGAGCCGGCATATTCCCGATCTCGCTGACCGCAACCAGCTCCTTGCCGGCTAGAGGACCACTGAAAGCGGGGCCGACGTTAGCCCCATAGCCAAGTACGCCAACGTGGTAATAGTCGCGGACGCCATCTTCTTTCGCGCATTTGATGACGAGGTTCTGAAGGAGGCGGTTGATGGCATCTGCGACGCCGTCGGCTTTCTTCCGATCGGATTCGACTACGCCGAAGGGATCCGACATGGACCCCGACTGGTCAATAAGGAAGAGGAGGCAAGACGGATTTGTGCGGCTTATCTCAGCGGTGTACGGCATTTCAAAGCTCCTTTCGTTCTTTCCCACAGAACATCCTGCCGGAGGCTGGTATCAATGACAAAGACCGGTCTCTGATAAGAGTACCAGGAATATATTATTATGCCCCTATATTTCCTTGGATGGAATGAGCGTACAATTATAATGGTTGATACTCTTCAAGGGCGCTTCTCGGTAAGCGAGGTTACATTTTTTTCCTGTGAGGAATCGAGTAGTAAAAGGAGGAGACATCGGATGGCTGGAGAAATGACGGAGCAGAGGCGAACCGGCGAGGGTGACCGCCTGAAGGCGGAGGACCTGGCGGCCCGCATCGATTTGGGCTCTTTTGGGATCTGTCCCTATAGGGTCGATGCTGTTACCGAGCAAGCAATCTTCTCGCCTTCCTGCGCCTCTTTCCTACGCTTACTGGGGTACCCGTTGGAACGTTTCCTCGATGCCCGTTTCTGGCTGACGATCGTCCACCCGGAAGAGCGCGCCGTCTGGGAGGAAGCGCACGAAAGGTTGCTGCAAGGGGGGCGGAGCTATTGCCAATACCGCATCCTCAACCGGGAGGGGGCCGTCCTTTGGCTTTCAGATAAAGCGGAAGCGGTGATTGAAGGGGGTCAAATCACCCGTTTCGAGGGGGTCCTGGTCGACTTGACCGCAGAGATCGAGACGAAACAACGACTCGCCCGGAAATATCAGGAACTCTCCGCTCTCTACTCCATCGCCCAAACCTCCAGCCAAACCTTAAACCAGGAACGCCTCATGGTCCTGTCCCTGGAGAAGATCCTTCAAGTCTTGGGGGCGGAGGCGGGCGCCATCTTCCTCTTCGAGCCGGACGGGGAGACCCTGCGACTGCGGGCTCAACAGGGTTGGAGCCCAGAGATGGAGAGGGTTCTCTCCATGATTCGCTGGGGAGACAGTGTCGCCAAGCGCGTCGTTGTCGGCCAAGACCTAACCTTGATCCAGCCGGATTCATCGCCGGGGGGAATCGTGGAAATGTCTCCGCGGGATCAGCTCCAGCCATCGGTCAGCGTGCCTCTGCTCTCCCAGGAGAGCTGCCACGGCATTCTTTTTCTTCGCCTTCATCCAGCCTGGACTCGACAGGGGCAAGATCTCTCCCTCTTTCAGACTGTCGGCCTGCTCCTGGGACAAGCATTGGGGAATGCCAAACTTCATCAGCAAGTGGAGCGCGAGTTGGCGAGGAGAAAAGCGTTATCGGGATTGTTGCGCCTCTCCGAGGTCACCCTTGGCATTGAGGAGAAGGAAACGCCGCAAGAGGCGAGCGTGCCAAGACCGCCCATGCTTGCCGGAGGGGCTCAAGAGATGGTTCTCTCCCTCCTCGACGCCTCTTCCGGCCCAGCGTACCTGTTGACGAGGAAGGGGTTGCTCCTGTCGTCCAACCAAGCCGGAGCTGACCAGTTCGGCCTGTCGAGGAACGATCTGATCGGACGATCGCTGTGGGATTTCCTCAGCGCCGACGCGGTCGCAACTCTTCGCCGGATCTTGGAGGAGGCGTACGCTCATCATCAGCCGATCCGATACCAGGAGACCCGGGAAACCAAGACCTTCACCAACACCCTCTTCCCTCTCCCTCGCTCCGGTGAAGTGGATGGCCTGGTCTTGTACCAAGAGGACATCAGCGATGAATTATGGTTGGTGCAGGAACTTCAGCAAAGCCGGGCCGACCTGCGCGCTATCCTCGACGCTTCTCCTGATATGATCGCTTTGATCGATCGAAGTGGAGCCATCCTAGAGGCCAACCGCGAGGTCTACCGTTTCCTGGGCAAGAAACCTCAACTCGTCGGTGGGCAAAAGACAGAAGACATGGTTCCTGCCGCAATTCCCGAATCACACCGGAAAATGGCCGAAATGGCCGCCTCGAATGCTCACGAAGTAGCTTTCGAGGAACGAGCCGACGATCACGATATCGAGTTCCGTATCTTCCCGATCCTCGACGCGCGAGAACAAGTCTCTCGCTTGGCCCTCTTCGCCCGCGACATCAGCGAGCGGAAGCAGATCGAGAAAGAGAATGAACAGTTGAAGGAAGAAGGGTTCCTCTTTTTGTTGCGGGAGTCCACCGAAAACATCGGCCTTATCCAGGACGGTAAACTTATCTACGCCAACCCAAGCCTGGCCAGTCTATTGGGGGAGGTAAGTCCATGGTCGGTTCTCGGGCGGGATTTAGTGGACTACATCGTCGAAGCGGACAGGGACAAGTACAGTGCCGCTCTCCGGCGCCATCAGGACCATCTCTTGAAGATCGGGGAACCCTTGGGACTGATCTTTCGCAGAGCCGACGGCGGAGAAGTCCCGATCGCGGGCACCCTCCAAGGAGTGGAATTCCGAGGAGCCCATTGCGCCCTCTTGCGCGGTTTGGATATCAGCGCTCGCCGCAGAACCGAGCAAGCCCTGCGGCGTGAAACAGCCAAGAAGATCACCGGCGAGTTGACGGCAGGCATCGCCCATCAGATCCGCAACCCCCTCTTCGTCATCTCCCTGTCGGTGCAGTCGATCGAGAAGAAGCTGCCCGCCAAGGATCCCCAGCGCAGATTGACCCAGGCCATCCTGGACAAGGTGCATAAGCTGGACGTAGTCACTGCTGACTTGGTCCACTTGGGCAAATACCACCGGTTGAACATCACCAGCGCCAGCCTGCGCAGGCACTTGGAGCTTGCCCTGATCCTGGTTCGAGCCCCGGCTAAAGCACAGCGGGTGAAGGTTGTGCGGCGTTATGGTCTCCACCTGCCACGGGCCTGGATTGACGAAGCAGCAATGGACGAGGTCTTCGCCAACCTGTTCACCAATGCCTTGGAGGCGATGCCGGAAGGAGGCCTTCTGACCGTGGAGACAAGCTTTGATGTGGAGCGCAAGGAACTGCTGGTGCATATCCAGGACAGCGGTTGCGGCATCCCCAAAGCCGTTCAGGAGAGGATCTTCATTCCCTTCTCCACCACCAAAGAGGCTGGCTCCGGGTTGGGGTTGGTCTTCTGCCAACGCATCGTCGAGGAGCACGGCGGACGGCTGACCTTCCAGAGTGAAGCAGAGGGGGAAGGCCACGGGACCATCTTCCAGATCGCCCTGCCCCTCTCCCGGCCGGCGATGGAAATGCGAAACGGTGAGAATGGGTCAGGAATTTGAGCCTCTCTCTCAAACTTAGCGTGTAAGGCAGTCTGAGAGTAAACAAGGTCTCTGGGATTGTCGAGGCTGACGACAACAAATCAACTTGCGGCAACTCGATAGCCCCCGGCAACTCGATAGCCCCCGGCAACTCGATAGCCCCCGGCAGGGCGTTCTGGAGAATGAGGCATCACTATACCGAGACAGCCCGTGCGTGGGCGGGTTTGAAACCCGCCCCTACGAGGACCACCCCGGCGTAAACCATACCCCTGGGACCGCGGGGCCCCAGTGCAGCATCAGCAGTGGAATGACGGAGGAAGGCTGGGGATGACTTTCCCTGGGACCGCGATGAGGTGTTTGTGACCATCGAGAAAATGCTGGACCAGGGCTTGCCGAGAGCCTACACGCCGGAATTGTTCAAGCAAAAGACCGCCGCTGTATCCCAGTGTCTCTGTGACAACGACTGCGGCGCCTAACTAATTCGGGACAGCTTCTCATTTTTTCCGTGTCTCCCCCTGCTGAGATGGTCAACTTTTCAATAAGCATGCACAACTCTAGCCAGATCGCATCTCGCGCCTCATAATGGGTAGGAGAGGACCACCGTTGGAGGTTCAAAAAGAGAACCATCCCGGTGAATGCTTGGAAAATTGGAGATGACAATTTTACATGAATCTTGTTAGGATGAATAAGAGCTATTTTGGAAAGAGCTGCTGATAAAGAGGATTCGCTGAAGATAAAGGAGGTGAAGCAACGGAAAAATATATGCGATGAAGAAAATAGAGAAAGCCAACGAAAAGTGAACCCAGGAAAACGCTAAGCAGTTATAATTGGCATATTCCAAGGAGCAAATGAAAGGAGATTGTGGAGATGGATGAAACAAGTAGACCCGGTGGTCCAATTGCAGCGCGCGAGCTGCATTTCATTTGGATTTGCGACTGTTCTGGTTCGATGGACGAAAACGGAAAGATCCAATCATTGAATCGCGCCGTGAGAGAAGCCTTGCCGCACGTGAAGGATGCCGCGAATTCTAATCCTGAAGCGAAGGTCTTAATGAGGGTGGTTGCTTTCTCCGATAGCGCCCGCTGGCTCGTTTCCGCGCCAACGCCTTTGGAGAACTTCATCTGGACAGATCTGACTGCTGTCGGAGAAACCGCGATGGGAGCTGCTATGAAGCTTGTAGCTGATGGGTTGAAGATACCTCCCATGCCGCAACGTGGATTGCCTCCCGCATTGGTCCTAATGACCGATGGTCAACCCACAGACGATTTCAATAATGGACTGAAGGCTTTGATGGAGACGCCTTGGGGAAGGCATTCCAGAAGGATAGCAGTAGCTATTGGTGGGGATGCCAAACGCGACAATTTGGTAAAATTCATCGGTAATCCCGAGATAAAAGTCTTGGAAGCAAACAATCCAGAAAGCCTTGCAAAACAAATCAAATTCCTTTCCACGATGGCAGTATCCGGGATTAGTCCGGTGGTGAATCCAACAGTCGATCCTGTTGCGCCGCCCATTCCCGTTCCGGTTCCGGATCCGGTTTCCCCAGAACCTCTGCCAAGCGCCACACCGGGTTCAGATGTAGAGTGGTGAGCTGATGGCTATGGAAGGGGGAGGCGGCGGCTGGCGCATCATCGGTCAAAGCGTCCAAGGCTCCTCCCACCTGAGGAAGGGGCTTCCCAACCAAGACGCCATCGCTTGGCTGCCGGCAGCGGGAGTCGGGCCGCCCTTGGCGCTGGCTGTTTCCGACGGGCAC
>JAPLHV010000191.1 GCA_026389455.1 Coprothermobacterota bacterium | reverse complement strand
TTGGTTGGCAATGGCATCCGCAGGAAGAATACTTGAGGTTGGATACTGTAGTTGCTCACTTGGCAACTGAACGTCACAATCTGCCCAGGGAGGGGAGTCCCTGTGTCGGCTTTCACCTGGAAAGAAAGAGCCCCCTCGTACTGCACCGGGGACTTCACCTCTACCCCGGAATCCACCGCTGAGACCACCGCCGAGATGGTGCTGGTTTGCGAAGGCGCACCGTGCAGGTAAACAACAGGGGTCAAAGCAACAGTCCCCGTCCCGCTGGCCTGAAATCCGGCGCTCTGCGATCCCAGCCCTTGATAGGGCCAGACGAGAGAAGGTACGCCTCCAAGATTCCGGATGTCCGGGTTCCCCGTCCAATCGAGCAAGGTGGCTGTGTCGCCCGGGAGCGGGAGAACGGTTGTAACGATTGGAGTTCCGGCGATCCCTTCCGCGTTCACGCCGATTGCGAAAGTGTCATTTGCGGAAAGGAAGTTCTTGTTGGATGTGGCGTTCACCCGCAAGATCTGGTCAAAGTACACCCAAGGCAGCGCAATGGGTCCTGGCGTTGGCGATAATGCCGTTTCCTCCAAATGGGCGATTACCGAGAAGCTTGTTCCAACCGGGGCGGAAGAGCTCAGCATTCCCGCGAAAGTGAAGTCTGCCTCTCCTCCTGCTGCAACGGATTGCCCGGACCATCGCAAGGCGACCGGTATGCTCGAGGAATCGGTGAGGATAGTAGCTTGCGGTATACTGCCAAAGATGGTCGTCAGCGGCGGGATACTGGCCGTAAGGGTGAAGCTGCTAGGTTGACTGCTGGGGTTCAAGACGCGGCAAGTATAGGTCACCTGGCTGCCTGGGGTGGGATTGGCGGGGTTGGCGGTCATCTGCACCACCAGGTTGCCCTTTGCCTTGTAAGGCGTCGTAGCGGTGCGTGGCACGTATGAATCAATGGATGTGAGGAAACCGGTGGTAGTAAAAGTCTGCCCTGGGCTCGTGCCGAGGGGGGCCAGGGTCTGGAAAGTGGATACTTGGCTGGCTCCTCCGGCCAATGTTTGCCCGATCCAGTTGAGAGCCTGCAGTCCGAGGGTCGTGGTCAGCGTTCCGGGGGGTGTTCCTAGATCCTGCAAAACGGTTCCATCGGGAATCGGGACCAGCACCTCATAACTCACGGCACTAGAGCGGATATTCTGGACTTCGCAGGCATATTGAATAAAATCTCCCGGCCGCGGATTGGCGGGGGAAACCCTCATGCGGGATTGCAGCCCACCGGAGGCAACCCAGGCAGTTGTAATCCCTTGGGAGGTGTAGCGGTCCAGGTTGGCCTGGGTGCTCAGGACTGTGCCAAAGGGGGCATTGCCGGCAAGACGGACGTGAAAGCTGAAAATATTGGCTCCCACCGCCAATACTTGGTTATCCCACTTCAAGTATTGAGTGCCTCCTGACATGACCAGCAAGGCCTGAGGAGTGCCTAAGTCGAGGGGTGAAGTTAAGGCCGGCAAGGTCACCGTCATGGTCACGTTGGCTGGGGCCGTCCCGCTGTTCTCCACAGTGCAGGTGTAGGTGATCGTATCGCCGGGCCGCGGGTTGGAGGGGCTGACGCCGATTCGGGCAGCCAGCGCCCCGGAGGAGGTGTAGGTAGTCTGGTCCTCTTCCGGCGAATAGGTGGAGAGGACAACCAGCAAGTTCGCCCGCGTCTGCAGGTCCGTCCCATGAGGAAGGGCAGCAGGGATCCTCACCAGGAAGGTGAAGGAGCCAATCCCTCCCGCCAGGATCGTTTGGTTGGCCCATTCCAGGTACTGGGCGCCCCCCTCATTCACCAGTTGACCCGTCCCGATGTCCTCGGGGATCGTTCCCGCCGGGATAGGGATGGTCAGGGTGTAGGTGACAGCCGCGGCTGAGTTGTTCTTCACTTCGCAGGTGTACCAAGCTTGATCGCCCGGCTTGGGGTTGCTTGGGTTCACCCCAATGCGGGCAGCAAGCGGACCGGTGGCCGTCCAGGTGGTGATGCCTTCAGTCGGCGTGTAGGTATGCTGGTCCAGGTGAGCATGGGTGACCAGATTGGCGCCGATTGGAGCCGTCGCATCCAATTGCAGGGTGACGAAGAATGGCAGGGTTTGTTCGGAAGAGATGCCTTGCAGGGGCCAGACGATGACGAGACCGCTGGGGGTGGGAACGGTGTTCCCCCCTGGTGTGGCGTCGATGATCGTGGTCGCGGAAGGCAGAGGAATGCCCAAGTCAAAGGTTGTCGCGTTCACGCCGGTGTTGCGGACCTCGGCCGTGTAGCTGAAGGAGTCGCCAGGGCGGGGGTTGGAGGGGTTCACTCCGATTCGCGCTACCAGATTGGCGCTGGCTGTCCAGGTCGTCATGGACTGCTCCGGCAGGTAGGAGGAGATCTCCAGCTCCCCATACGTAGCCAGATCGGTCTCCAGGGGAGCATTCGGATCCAACTGCACTTTGAACTGGTAAGGCGCGAGAGCGCCCCCCGTCAATTCCTGATTCTCCCACACGACTCCCAATCCACCTGGAAGGAGTACGGTCTTCGCGGGTGGGATGGTCTCCACCAGTGTCGAGAGGGGTGGCAAGGGGATGGTTAAATGAAAGAGCGCTGAGGTCGCGGACGTATTGCGTACATCGCATTGGTAGAGGATCAGGTCACCCGGACGCGGATTATTGGGGTTCACGCCGATTCTCGCGGTAAGGGGACCAGTCGAAGTCCAGGTGGTCCAGTCTTCTGTAGGAAGGTAGGGAGTCATCACGATGGCCAGACTGGCGTAGCTGGCGAAATCGCCTAGCGGCGCGTCGGTACGAAGCTTGACCTTGAAAGTGAACATCGACGTTTCTGTCGGGTTGATGACTTCGTTGTCCCACTTCAGATACTGCTGGGATCCGTTCATGACCAGCGTAGCGGGTGGGTTTCCCAAATCGAGAGGTGTGGCATTGAGAGGGATGGCGATGGTCAGGGTGAAGGTCTT
>JAPLHV010000244.1 GCA_026389455.1 Coprothermobacterota bacterium | reverse complement strand
GTGCCGGAATTGGTGGCTGCCATGGAAGAATACATCCGCTGCAATAACGAGGATCCGAAACCTTTTGTCTGGACGAAGAGGGCGGAAGAGATCATCAAGAAAGTGAATCGTTGCAATGCTATTATGGAGACACTACACTAGTAAGCTTGATTGATCGATCATGGATCCTGAGTAAGAGCTGTTCGAATTCTAGTTGAAGGAATCGATGCCTTGCCGGTTTTCGGATGAAATAGTGGCCACAAGTAGCTGCTAAAATAATGGGTGCAGCCGATATGCGCCACTGCGCTTCGCGTTGGGAACCTCTGATCATTGTACAAGGAAAGGAACCTTACTAAGGAAGTCGAGCGATTTTGGAATGGCACCGCAGATGTCAGGAATATTCTTCCGCTCTACACTCGCTTGGGACTCTCCCGCTCCCTGCCTCCATGAACGACCCTACCCTGGAGATGACTATCAGAATTCCCGACCCCAGGCACTTACTCTTCCAAGGTTGCCATTGGAACTCTCCCTTATACGGTGACCGGTGTAAAAGAACCGCTTGGCCGCCTCGCGGATCAGCCCGTTCTTCCTTCCTCCTAAATGTCTGCATATATCAACTGTGCCAGCTCGTCCATCTCTGTTGCTCCAGCCTCTTGGCAAGCCTAGCTTGAATCAAATTCAGCATTTATTGATTGCACACTTCGTTGGTGGTCATGACTTTGGCCAGCATCATTTTCTCAGTCTTGCGCAGGTTGGCCGTGATCTGCTAGGCAGAGGCTTTTTCTTCGTCATGGTACCCCCCGTCGATTGGCTCGAAAACCCAACTCTCATGACTGGTTAGTTCTTGTAGGTCAGGTCGAGGCTACAGGGGGGATCTTACATACCAAAGCAGTCGCGGTCGCCGGTGAAGCAGTTTTCACGACCACGGCTGACCTCACGAAGGCGGGCTGGGATCGTAACATCGAGATGGGTCTCCTCGTGCGGGACCGTTCATGAGTCTTGAGCGTGTTCACGAACTTCAGGAGTCTTATTGACCATGGTATGCTACTGGCGCTGCCCATGAAGTGAGGGACGCCGCTCTTCGATTCGTCGGTCTTGCGTCAGATCACGAAACTGACTTGAGTTGGTAACAAATATTACGGGCGAAGGATGTGGAGACCACCCATGGAGATGTCCGTTCAGTTACTCAATGGCCTTCTCACGACCAGGCCGGGGCTCGACAAGTACGTTATTATCAGATTCTTGCATGAACTCGGTATAGCCGGCGTAACAACGCATGACCTTAATGCGTTTATCTACCAGCACCAGGACGTGTTCGAATGGCGACTTGGAGATGGCTCCAGCCGCCTCTGGTTCGTCAAGGGAGGGACCTCATCCGTGCCATCCGCGCCTGCGACTCCCGAGCGAAGAGCAACGGTCAGTGAGTTTCACCAGCTGTCGTCTCCCTACCCTTGGCAGTTACGCGCGCTCGATGCATGGAAGAAAGCGGGGTATGTAGGTGTGGTCGAGGCAGTCACCGGGGCCGGCAAAACGCGGGTCGCGCTTCAGGCCATCGCAGACGCAGTGCAGGCTGGGTATTTTGCGTGTGTCATCGTTCCAACAATCGAGCTTATGCGGCAATGGCATAAGGAGATCGATAAGCAACTGATCGATGGATTGGGGCTGCCCATTCGCCTTGCCCATCTCGGAGGCGGCGAAAGTGGTTCATTGGATGGCCGCTAATGCAATGTTCTGCTCTCGTCCGTTCAGAGTGGATCCCGAAAGCAACTCCTGCCCACTGGGTTCCGTGGCCTGCTGGTGGCTGATGAAGTACATCACTATGGCGCCGAGACGTGGGCTATGGCACTCGAACCCGGCTTTGAGCGCCGCCTTGGGCTCACCGCAACCTATGAACGGGATGACAATGGTCTCGAGGAATACTTGATCCCCTACTTCCGCAGCGTCGTGTATTCAGTTGATTACGGCGAAGCCCTGCGTGATGAAGTAATCTCGCCGTTTAGGATCGCGTTCATTGGGGTACGGTTTTTCCCAGAGGAACAAACTGTTTACGATGATGCTTCGGCCAAAGCTTCAAGGTTGCGGAATATTCTCATCCATAAGTTCGGACTCCCAGCTGAGCCATTTGGCCAGTTTATCCTGGAGTGTCACAAGCTCGCTAAGTCCGAAATACCTGAGGTCAGCCGCATCGCCGCCTTTTATCTGTCGGCCTTCACCAAACGACGCGCTGTGATGGCCGAGTCTAGAGCTAAACTCGAGATTCTTCGCGACTTGGCGCCTGCGATCAAGGAGGCCAAACACACAATTCTCTTCGCACAAACCAAGCAGGCTGCAAAATCGGCAATCGCGACTCTCGGTTGCGAAGGGATACGCGGCGCTGTCATGTCTTCGGACATGCGCCCGGATGCTCGACTTAAGGTCTTCGCTGACTTCGAGGACGGAACGCATGAAATCGTTGCCGCGCCTCGTCTGCTCGATGAAGGCATCGATGTGCCTGCTGCTGACCTGGCGATCATCCTGGCGACCAGTCGCTCACGGCGACAAATGGTGCAACGAATGGGCCGCGTGCTGCGCAGAAAAGCGGAAAGCGATGTTGCCCGCATCGCGATTCTGTATGTCGAGGACACCGCTGAAGATCCCGACCATGGGGCACATGAGGATTTCCTGGAAGAAGTGCTCGACGCAGATGAGGAGGTTCATACCTTCAGGCCTAATGACCCGCGCGAAAACGCGGTCGACTTTCTTTGTCCATAACGCCTGAATAACCATAAGATTGAGTGACTGCCCTCAGACCAGGAGAGAGGTAGATGGTGGTCGATCGCGAGAAGTTTTCGAGCGCCTCCAAGATCTCCGCAAGCCGTTCTCGGTCGCACCTCATAGGGTGCAGTCTCGGTTGCATCCGTTTATCAGATATAATTGCTGGATTCTGACGGAGGAAAAACCATGGCAAAGATGAAAGCAATCCAAGTCAGCGCTCCCGGAGAAGAGTACAAGCTGGTCCATGTCGAAATCCCTGAGCCGAAGCAAAACGAAGTCCTTATCAAGGTGCAGGCTTGCGGCATCTGCCACGGCGACACATTGGTAAGGGAAGGACACTACCCCGGTCTCACCTATCCAAGGATCCCAGGACACGAAGTGGTCGGCATCATCGAAAAACTAGGTTCTCACTCAAAATACTGGGAAGTCGGACAAAGAGTCGGCATCGGCTGGCACGGAGGCCATTGCTGTTACTGCAAAGCCTGCCGCGCTGGTGAATTCGGATCTTGCGAGAATTCATTAACGACCGGTCTTTCCTTCGATGGTGGCTATGCAGAGTACATGATCGGGAGAATGGAAGTGCTCACGTCGATCCCGGAAGAGCTTACTTCGGTTGATGCTGCGCCTCTGCTCTGCGCTGGCAGGACCACTTATGGAGCGTTAAAGAGTTCCAACCTAAAAGGAGGAGACCTGGTAGCAATCCACGGGCTGGGCGGGCTCGGCCACCTGGCAGTGCAATACGCCAGAAAACTCGGCCTGAAGGTTGCAGTGATTTCAAGAGGAAAAGAAAAGGAAGCATTGGCCAAGCAACTGGGAACCCATCACTATTTTGACTCAACTGCCGTCAACCCAGCACAGGAACTGACAAAACTCGGCGGAGCAAAAGCCATCCTCTGCACTGCCCCTAACAGCAAGGAAATGGCAGAACTGGTAAACGGATTATCCAGAGGAGGGCAGATGATCATCGTTACATTCACAAACGAGCCCATGCAGCTATCACCAGCCATCCTATCGAGAGGAAATAGGTCCATCAGCGGCTACACTGGAGGAACTCCTGAAGAGGCAGTCAGGTTCAGCCTGGTCTCCGGAGTAAGACCCGTGGTCGAAGTATTTCCGCTAGAGCAGGCCGCCTTGGCTGTTGAGAAAATGATGACCGCAAAAGTGCATTTCAGGGCTGTACTAAAAATGGAGGGTGATTAAGATGAATGAGATGACAAAGATAATTCAGGAAAGACACTCCAGCAGGGGTCAGTTCGACCCAACCAGACCCGTCCCAAAAGACAAGCGAAACGTAATCCTGGAAGCAGCGCGCTGGACCCCAACAGCGCACAACATGCAGAACTACGAGATTATCATCATCGATGATAAGGAAGTCATTGAAACGATCGGGAACATTAAGTCCATGACATCGGAGGCATTCATCAGAGAAAACTTCGAGCAATTGTCCATGTCAGAAGAGGAACTCCGAAAGAAGAAAACGGGCATCCTGGGCAACCAGTTCCCGCCAAAATGGAGAGACGCTTCCAAATTGGATGAGGCAATTAAAGAAAGAACAACCTCTCCCCTGAGCGGTACGATCAGAGGGGGCCAAACGATACTGCTGGTGATCTATGACAAAAGAAAAAGAGCCCCGGCCTCCGAAGGCGATGTCTTGGGTTTCATAAGCCTCGGCTGCCTAATGGAGAACATGTGGCTCGTGGCCCAGGAATTGGGCATCAGTATGCACATCATGAGCGCATTCAGCGGAGAAGAAATACAGAAAGAGCTGAAGAATATACTGGGCATCCCGGATTACATGGAAATCGGCTTCGCCTGTAAACTGGGATACCCCATCGCAGAAACCAAGACCGTCAGAGTGCGGCGCGAGATCGAATCCTTCACCCACCACAACAAGTACGGAATAAATGCAGACGATTCGCCAGCTCCCCCAGCGAGGTTACTTTCGCCCAAACTCCCCTCATGCGTTTAGTTTAGAGCGCTTCTGGGGGTTTTTCGAGAGTGTGTCCAGCAAAAACGCCCGATCTTCTCCCAAAAAGCGTTCGATCACCCGCGAGAGCTGCCCCCATGGTGTAGTTAGCCAGGGGCGGCCGGGCTGACGACCAGCGGTGTGTAGTGGCTGACCATCGATCCCTCGGGAACTCTTCCCGCCGTGACCGTTGATGGGGTTTGTCGGATGACCCCAAAGCAGTAAGCACAGTGGACCTGTGGTCCGATTAGGCAGAGGAAAGGTGAACGGATGAAGCTCGGCCTGATCTAATACCGTCATTTTGCTGCTCGTTTCCGTAGTCTTTGCGCTTCACACGGGAAAAGCTGCTGTGCAGATCTCCGCACCGTGATTTCTCGAAAGGCTCCTTTTTCCTGTATTAACAATATCCTCTCGCAGTATGGTGTCCTGCTGCTCAAGGCGGGGATGGCTTGCTTGATAGCTCGGCATCTATCATCTCGACGTTGTCCTCGGGAATCCCGGGATCTCCAGGGCGAGACGAACAGGAAGCGGCCCTTCGCGCTGGGTGTTCCAGGCGCGGCGGACCCCCGTCCGAAGGCCGGCCCCTCGCCTTGATCCGCCGCGGCTTGGAGAGCGCGCGCAAAGCGGAGAAGGTTGGCATCGAAGACAAGGGTGGCCTCGGAGCCCCGAACGATCGCCGAGTTCGCGAACGGAAAGGCGTCGCCATGGTAGGCAACGACATGCGGCCCGAGCCGGCGAAGGCCACTTTGCGGGTACGGTCCGAAGGGCCAACTATACTCAGTCACCGGTCGAAGCCCTCCTTGGTGTTCAGTTCCACGATTACCTCCTGCTTCGTTTTCACTATCGTATCACCTCCTCCACCTGTAACCCCCTGTCCAGGGCCGTGTCCTGAGAATATAAAGGGGACAGATTTATTTAATGAGAACTGCAAGCCGTTTTTTAGCGGATAGGGAGTATCGGCATCATCTTAAGAACCTATGGGAATGGAAGGGCGCCTATGGTTGCCGCATCCGTGCCTATGCCTGAGGACGAACCAGTACGCTTAGTTATGATACGAAGCAAGGATGGGTGGATTCTCGCTTCCCTCATAAAACGGTCGGCTGGCCGGTGACATCAGGTTGGTGGAAAAATAAATCTGTCCCCTTTTTGAAATTTACAGCTTCCGCTGTCCGGATGTATAATGCACTCCGCAGCGCGCCCATAGCTCAAATGGATAGAGCGACAGACTACGGATCTGTAGGTTGCGAGTTCGACTCTTGCTGGGCGCGCCAAGTCATTGATTGATAAGCGGGATCCTCGATGAAAGCTGCGCAAGTGAGCATTCCATCTGCCCTTCGCCACAAGGCGATGAACTTGATTCTATTCCTGGGCCTTGTCTCTCTCTTCGCTGATATTACCTACGAGGGAGCCCATAGCATCATCGGCCCGTACCTAGGCTCACTTGGCGCCACTGCTGCGATCGTTGGGTTTGCCTGTGGGCTTGGAGACTTCGTGGGGTATGCCCTGCGCTTCCTCTTCGCCGCCATCTCCGACAGGACCGGCCACTATTGGACCTTTACTTTCCTCGGTTATATCCTAAACCTCGTCGCCGTCCCGATGCTCGCTTTGGCTGGCAATTGGCAAATCGCCGTGACTCTCTTGGTGCTGGAACGCTTTGGCAAAGCGATTCGCACTCCACCCCGAGATTCGCTGCTCGCTTTCGCCACCACGAAGGTAAGGCGCGGCTGGGGCTTTGGCATCCATGAGGCGATGGACCAGATAGGAGCTATCCTAGGGCCACTGATCATTTCCTTGGCGCTGTATCTAAAGCTTGGTTACTCCCAAGGTTTCGCTTTGCTCGCCATCCCGGCAGGCTTGGCCATTGCCTGTTTGGTGATCGCCCGGATCAACTTCCTCACCCCCGCCTCCGGGAAGAGCGTGTCTGGTTTATTCAGTGAGAGGGCGGGGAATCGTCGCTCTCTCTTCTGGCTCTATACGTTTTTTGTTGCTTTCGCCGTGGCCGGGTTCACCAATTTCGCGTTGATCTCCTACCACTTCAGCGTGACTTCCCTTATACCCGAAGTGCAGATCCCGATTTTCTTCGCCATCGCCATGGGGCTGGAGGGGATCTTCGTTCTGGTTGTCGGCCGCCTATACGATCGATTGGGGATGCGCATGTTGCTCCTTGTTCCCCTCCTCACCGTCCCGATTCCCTTCTTGGCCTTCTCTTCCTCCTACTTCCCAGCAATCCTCAGCGTTGTCTTGTGGGGGGCGGTGATGGGGATCCAGGAGACGATCATGCGAGCGGCTATCGCCGACCTTATCCAGATCTCCAAGAGAGGGGCAAGCTATGGTATCTTTAATATTGTGTTCGGGCTAGCCCTTCTCTTTGGAAACTCTAGCATGGGCCTTCTCTATGGGCAGAGCGTTTTATACCTCTGCTTATTCGTGCTGGCGATGGAAATTCTCTCTCTTCCCTTCATCCTAGCCATTCTCCACCAGAGTCCGAAGCATGTACGCTAACGGAAGCGGGAAGATGCCGTCGCTGCGCCGGGCAGAGCGGGCTCTTTCGCAAGAACAAGCGCTTCAGATCTTGGAAGATGGCGAGTTAGGGGTTCTGGCGACCGCGGATGCCAAAGGGATCCCCCTCGCCACTCCTCTGAATTACGTCTGCTGGAATGGAGCGATTTATTTCCACTGCGCGCCGGTGGGTCACAAACTGGAGAACTTGCGCGTCAATGCGCACGTCTCCTTTTGTGTGGTCGGCGCTGCCCGTATCTTGCCGGAAGCCCTCTCCACCGCGTACCAGTCAGTGATCGTGAAAGGCCGCGCTTGTCTGGTCGAGGGAGAAGAGAAAAGGCAGGCTTTGGCCGCCCTGCTGCGAAGGTTCGGAAATCCAGGCGCTTCACTCGGCGAAGAATGCCTCGGTGACACGATCGACCGAACTGCCGTGGTCCGCATTTCCATTGACGATCTTTGCGGCAAAGGAGCGCACCTTGAGGTGTTATCGAAAGAATGATGGGTGCGTTCTTCCTCTTGGTGGCGTGAGAAACGCGAAGTCAGGCGAAGCTCAGATGATGAGCGACGCCTACTGGATGGGTTTCGCGTTGCGGGAAGCTCGACGGGCATTGCCCGAGGATGTTCCGGTTGGTGCGGTGGTGGTGTATGAGGGCGCCCTTCTCGCCCGGGGCCGCAATCGCCGTGAACAGCGCCAAGATCCCAGCCTGCACGCCGAGATTGATGCCATTCGAAGAGCCGCACGCAAATTGAAGCGCTGGCATTTGGATCATTGCACCCTCTATGTCACGCTAGAGCCTTGCCCGATGTGTGCCGGGGCAGTTCTCTTGGCCCGTATGGAACGTGTTGTCTTTGGAGCGCTCGACCCGAAAGGCGGCGCCTTAGGCAGTATCCTCGACGTCCATAACCAACCCGGCTTCAATCACTGTTTTCAGGTAGAGGGCGGCGTCCTTGAGGTGGAATGTGCTACAATCCTACAGGATTTTTTTCGCTCGCGGAGAGGTGGCTGAGCGGTTGAAAGCGACGGTCTCGAAAACCGTTAAGCCTCATGCGGGGCTTCAAGGGTTCAAATCCCTTCCTCTCCGCCAATTACCAGGAACCCTTTCCCGGCCACTGGCGCGTTTTAAACCTCGCTATCTTTGGCTGGTCGTCACCCAAGTCCTCTTGATCGTTTTTTCCCCTTATTTCTCGGAATTTGGTGGGTTCGGATCGGTGCTGGTGGTTCTGTTGGAGACGCTCATCCCCATCGCCATCAGCTTGGCTTTCGTGCGCGACCGGAAGAGATTCCGTTGGGTAGTGGCTATGGCTTTCTGCTTCATTCTCGTCGATTGGATCGCCTGGTTCATAACTGGCAACCCCTTTCTTCGACTCGTTTCCCCTGCTCTGGGGGCGATCTTTTTTCTCTTTGCCATTGTCTTGATATTGCGTCATATACTGACCCAGAAATCGGTGACGGCAGATACTTTACTTGGCGGGATTTCCGTCTATTTCCTCTTGGGCAACCTCTGGGCCTTCTTCTACACGCTGATCGAACGCCTAAACCCCCACTCCTTTGTCAGCGCTCACAGCATCGACCTCCTCTACCTGAGTTTCGTCGCACTGACCAGCACTGGGTATGGCGACGTGATCGCAGTGACGGCTGTCGCTCGCTCCGCCGTGATCCTGGAGTCAGTTGCCGGTGTACTCTTTATTGCGGTCCTGGTCGGCCGGTTGGTGGGGATGTACATCTCCCAGCGAGGGGAGTTAATGGAACCGGTAGGCTCGTCCAGGCTGAGAAGCATCGGGAGAAAACCGTCCTTCATGAGAAAGGGTGGACGCTCTTTTCCAAACCAAAAAAGTCGCCGGCGGGCATGCTCCGAAGGATCAATTCCTCGCACAAAAGCGCCAGAGGATCAAGCACCCGATCAAATAGAGGCCGGCCGCGCCAAGAAAAAGCCAGGAGAAACCGAATCGCTGCATGACCAGACCGGCCAGGGGGGCGGTAAAAGCCCAGGCAAGGGTGCGGATAGAGGTCAAGAGGGCGGCGAAGCGTGCTCTGCCTGCCTCGGGAACCAACTCCATGGAATACTGGTCCAAGAGAGGTTGCCCTAAATTGACCATCGCCTGGCGGGAGACAAAGGCTCCGATCAGCAAAGCCGGTTGGCGGACGAAAGCCAAAGAGACGAGGAAGGGAATCGATGCCAGGAGAGTGCCGATGACCCCACGAATCTTTCCCAACCACCGCGCCAAGAGTGGAGCGAGCGGGGTCATGACGACATTGACGGCAGAGCCGAGGGTGAAGATAAGGCCGATCTCGCCGGTTGAAAACTGACGGCCGGAGAAGAATAGGTTGAGGAATGGTACGAAGGATCCAGCTCCTAAGCTGATGATCAACATTGCCAGTAGAAACATCCAGGCGCTTTTGGGGAACCTCAAACGACTTCCCGGGGCCTTTCCAGTGGGAAGACGCTGGTGATGGTAGGACTTCAGGAAGAGGAAAGGGATCGCCGCCAGGGAGAACAATATCGCAGCGACCGCAAGGCCGGCGCGCAAGCCCTCCAATTCCCCAGCCAGCCCCAAGAAGCCGCCCAGCCAAGAAGGCAAGAAACCGCCCACGGCATTTCCAGCCAGTCCGGTGATGTACAAAATGCCATAGTTCGTTGAGAACAGGGCAATCCGCTGCTCTGGGGAAGTGTTCTCCATCATGAAAGGGGAGGCCAGCACCATATAGACAGTGAAACTTGCTCCGATTAAAAAGGCGCTCCCCACCAGGAACAGGGGCTCCTGAAAGAAAAGCAAGAGAAACGTAAACAGACCTTGAAGGAGGGTGAAAGAGAAGAGGGCGATCTTCCGCGGCATCCGATCATAGAGAGCCGATAGGGGCAAGGCAAGAAGGCCCCCGGCCAAGGAGATGGCGGCATTCACCCACGCGATGACCTCTTTGGATAAACCGCTCTTGGCCAGGTAAAGATTGAGCAAGAGCAAAAAGATGGCATAACCGAGGAAGCCAAGGCCATTGGAAAGGAGAAACAACCAGGCGTTTCTGCTGAAGAGGAGCCTGGACCCTGTCATAGAATCTTCCTCATCTCCCCTTATGGTTCGTTTCTTGTGAGCCGGGCATCAAGGGAAGCAATCGGTTGAGGATATTTTGAGAGCGCCCCGCTGAGGGCGCTCTCTCGGAAGGGAAAAGAGGGAGATAGGACAAGGAGGAATTCCTAACTCTACTCATTTAGACGCAAACTAAGCCGATCTGTTCACGATTTGCGAGAGATTTCCAAGAAAATATTTTCCCAAATTGCCACCTCCCCGCAAAACCTGATCAGATTGCATTCAAATTCAAGGGTCTCTGGGAAACAATCCGGCATGGACGTAGAATAGCGGTATATGCCGGACCAATCAACGGAAGCCGCACAACGCATTCCTAAAGAATAAGGAGAGAATAGATGGCTGAAGATAACTTATTTATGGAAGCCCTCCGTGAAATCTACGACCCGGAGATTCCCATCAACATCGTTGACCTGGGGTTGATCTACCGGATCGGCGAAAAGGATGGCAAGGTTCATGTCGACATGACACTCACCGCGCGAGGATGCCCCATGGCTGGTTCCCTTGCTCAAGAAGTGAAGGAGCGTCTGGAAAAGTTGGAGGGTGTCGAGGAAGTCACGGTGCATCTGATCTGGGATCCCCCGTGGACCCCTGATCGCATCAACAAAGAAGCCCTGGAGCGTCTTTTTAACCCATCTCTGGCGGATTCGGCGACGGATCCCGCGCAACCGTGCTGACCGGTCCTTCCTGCCTGCAACGAATAGCATCATGAAAGTCCCCGGTAGATCGTCTTCAGTGATTCAAATAACTAAACATCGGTCTGTTGAATACCCGATGATCGCTGAGACGATCGCGAAGAACAGCATGACAATTCTCCCACGCAGCGAAGAAACAGAAGCCCGGCCTGCCCTATTTGACGAGCGGCCGGGCTTCCGAAACATACTTGCTGTCTACGGCCTCTTCCTCTTGAAGCGAAGAGCTTTTCTGCGTTTTTTCAGTTTATGTTTGCTGATTTTTTTCCGGCGCTTCTTAATTACTGAGCCCATTCAAAAACCACCTATTCTTGAGAATGAATCACAGATCGGTAGTCTATCAGATTGTGCCGGTTTCTGAAAGTCCGAGTCTTCAAGTCGCTCGGCGCCAATAATCGCAAGGAGTCATTATGATATTTCGTTTTGGGAAGATAAAGGGGATAGAAATTGGTATCCATTTTTCCTGGATCCCGGTCTTCTTGCTATTCACTTGGGGAGCAGTGGCTTTCTTTCGTGAATTCCTTCCTGGGCTTAGTGAGGCGGGATATTGGGGGACAAGCGCGCTTGCCACCATTCTTCTCTTCTTCGGTGTATTCTTGCACGAGATTTGCCACGCTTTGGCGGCCCTGCGCAAAGGTGTTCCGGTGAAGTCCATCACGCTCTACATCTTCGGAGGGGTTGCCGAGATGGAGTCTGAGTTTACACGCCCAAGTGACGAGCTGTGGATCGCCGCTGCAGGTCCCGTGGCCTCTCTGCTTCTAGCCGGTATTTGCTTCGGCATCGCCTGGATCAGCCGTTCCCTCCCCTACCTGATGGTTCTTTTCAGCTATCTGGGCAACATCAATCTGCTGTTGGCCCTTTTCAACCTGATCCCTGCCTTTCCCCTTGATGGCGGCCGCATCTTGCGCGCCTTGCTGTGGCAATGGAAGAAGGACTTACGGCAAGCCACGCGCATTGCCGCAAAAGCCGGGGTGTTCATTTCCTACTTGCTCTTTCTCTTAGGCTTCGTATCGATCGTCCTCTGGGGAGATCTTTTCGGAGGGCTTTGGTGGATCGTCCTTGGATGGTTCCTGCAGGGAGCGGCCGGCTCCGGCTATCAGCAACTGGTAGTCAAACAAGCCTTAGAGAACTGGCCTGTCCGCGCTATCATGAGCCAAGAGATCCCCAGCGTGCCACCCAACTTAACCCTAGAGGAGTTGGCTAATCAGCTTTTTACCGGGAAAGGGCAGACCGCTTTTCTGGTGCAGTTATGGGGAGAACCTCAGGGGCTGGTTGCGCTCAGCGACTTAAGCAAAATCCCGCGTCAGGAATGGCCGCGGGAGGTGGTGCGGACGGTAATGACTCCCTTGGATCGTTTGGTGACAGTGGGACCGGAAGATTCAGCCTACAATGCCCTGGCCAAGATGAGCAACGCCAACATCGGCCGCTTGCCGGTGCTGGAGGACGGCAAGATCATCGGTTTGGTCTCCCGCCAAGATCTGCTCGACTCGTTGCGGGTGCGCACCCAGATGATGGGATCCAGAGACAACGGACCAAACCAATCCTCAGGCCATCGCCAATGAAGGATTGTGGTCGGAATTGCTTTCAGTATGAGTAGAACATACTGCCGCAGGCTGTCTAGTGTACCAAAACTGAAACGTCAAAATTGATGAAGAACGAGGAGGCTATCATGAAGCTAGAGTATCCGATTACCTTTTTCTACTACAAAGATTTGCGGGAAGTGATCTCCTTCTACGAGGAAATGCTGGGGATGCGCTTGGCCATCGACCAGGGTTTTTGCCGTATTTACGCCATCAATGAGCGGGCCGGTTTCGGCATCGTAGATGAGTTGCGCGGCAGCTTAAAAGCCTCGCCGGATAAACCGGCTCTCCTTACCTTGGTCGTCGATGATGTCGACGCTTGGTACGTCTATCTTCAGAAGCGTTCCGTGGCAGGCTTGACCCCTCCAGTTCTGCACCGGGAGATTGGGGTGTACGGCTTCTTCTTCCAGGATCCAGCAGGGTACAAGATTGAAATGCAATGCTTCCTGGGCGCCGGCCCCACCCTTCCCGAAGCAGCTCAGTCGGCAAGACGCTGACTGACTCCTCGATGGGGTGGACAGATAGAAATGGCGGGGTTGTCACGCCCCGCCATTGAAGAGGAGGAAAGAGAGGAAGCCAAGCCTTCCGGCCGGCAAGAGGGTCCGCGTTACTTGATCGTCTGGTACCAGTTCTCCGGGTACTCGTCGGCGCGGTTATCGGCAGAGGGAGCGAGCACGTCAATGCCCAGGATCTCGGTGATGAAGCATTCCACCACCCCTTTTACGATGGATCCTTGCTCCAAGTGGCCGCACGAGGTGGGGACGTTCCAGGCTCCGCCGATGACAGCATGGATTGCTGGGAAGGGCTCTTCTTTACCGTCTTTTCCGGGGCGAGGGTGAATCACGCCACCCATAGCGCCGACCATTGAGAGGTTCTCGAAAGTGGCGGGCGCTTCCCAATGCCAGTTTGTTGGATCATTCTTATCCGGGATCCACATCAGCAGGCGGGCCGGCTGGAGTCCACCCATGAAGGCAGCGTGGATTTTGGCGAAACGAACATTGTGATCCTTGGCGAATTGCTGCACAGCCAGGAAGACATCTGCCCCGGTGGTCATTCGAATGATCCATTCGCGGCCACGCTGTGCTTCGACAACATGGTACTCAGTATTTGATTCTGAATCGAGTTCCCATTTCTGCATAGCAATACTCCTTTGTGTTTTTATTCGATTGAAACATGTTGCGGCAGGCTATCATGCTGGACAAGCCCCCGGCAACTTAATAGCCCCCGGCAGGGTGTCCTATCATGCTGCGGCAGGCTGTTTTAGCGGCAGGCTGTTTTATTGATCTGTCACGTAGACGTACCCCTCCATCACCTTGACTGCTGCTCCACCCAGGCGGATAGCGGAGATGTTGCGGGGGGTTCCCGAAAACTCAAACACGCCATACCCTGGGCGTCCGATGATGTGCCCCTGCTCCAATTGCAGAGTTGGCCCCAGTTTCAGGCCATAGTGGATGACATAAGCGCCCATGCAGCCGGAAGCTGATCCGGTGAAGGGGTCTTCCGAGGCGCCGCGAGGGTTAACCAAGCGAGCATGGGTGTCTGCCTCTGGGCTGAACCCACCCAGGGTGAAAAGGAAGATGTCGTCCACCCCAGCGCGCTCGATCAAACGCACAGCTCGAGGGCGATCTGTTTCCAGTCGCTGCAGAGCGGCTAGATCACGGAGAGGAACAATCAAGAAAGGAACTCCGGTGGAGACCACCTGGGGCAGGCAGTCATCGCGTAAATCTTCCGTAGCGAGGCCGAAACAAGGAGCTACCTCCTCCCGTGAAAACTGCAGGCCGAAGGTAGGCGCTTTTTGGGTCATCACCATACGCACCGGCCAACCATTGCGCACTTCGATTTCCACCGGCAGGACACCAATGTTGAACTCCAGCTCCAGTCGCGTGAACGGTTCCACCAAGGCGATCGCTCCAGACTCGGCCAGCATGAAGGAAGTAGCAATGGTGGGATGCCCGGCGAAGGGGATTTCATAACGAGGGGTGAAGTAGCGCACGCGGAAATCAGCTACAAGAGAGGGGAAAACGAAGGCGGTCTCGGAGAGGTTCGTCTCCCGGGCGATGGCCTGCATCTGGTCCGGGGATAAGCCGTCCGCCTGGGGCAATATCGCGCAGGGGTTGCCCTGGAAGCGCTCGGTGGTGAAAGCGTCGACAGTGACGGTGCGGTAGCGGCGCAGCATCCTCTATCTAGCTCCCGGCAGGGTGTTCCGGCCAGTCACCAGGGCGATCAGGGCCATGCGCGCGTACATCCCGTTTTTCACCTGACGGAAATAGGCTGCGCCGGCGAAGTCGTCCACATCAGTGGCGATCTCGCTGACTCTCGGCAGAGGATGGAGGATGGTCAACCCCGCTTTAGCCTGGTCGACCAAGGCTCGGTCAAGGATGAAAGCATTCTTCAGGGCATCATATTGAGCGGGGTCGGCAAAGCGCTCTTTTTGAATGCGCGTCATATAGACAACATCAGCCTGACGCAGTGCGCCTTGGAGATCCTCCGTCTCCTCGATGGCGATGCCGTGCTCTCGCAAGCCGGCGCTGATCTCGCTCGGCATCTGTAACAAACTTGGCGCGACGAAGAGCAAACGGGTATGGTAGTGCTTCAGCAGCTCAACCAGCGCATGTACCGTGCGACCGTGCTTGAGATCTCCGACCAGAGCGACGGTGAGGCCGTCCAAGGCGCCCTTCTCACTCTTGATGGTCAACATATCCAGTAAGGCTTGGGTGGGATGCTGGCCGGCGCCGTCCCCTCCGTTGAGGATCGGGACAGTGGCCACTTGGGCTGCTAGGTCGGCTGAGCCGATCTGCGGGTGCCGCATGGCGATCACATCGACATATTGGCAGACGGTGAGGATGGTGTCCTGCAGCGTTTCTCCCTTGGCGGCAGAGGAGGTGGAGGCTTCCGAAAAGCCGATCACCGACCCTCCCAAGCGCTCCATCGCCGATTCAAAGGAAAGGCGGGTGCGGGTTGAAGGCTCGAAGAAGAGCGTTCCCAAGATATACCCCTTCATCAAGTCCAAGGAAGGCTTCTCTTTCAGCTCCTCGCGGAATCCTTCCGCAACCTCCAGAACCCTCTCGATCTCGGCCTTGCTGAACTGCTTGCCGCTGAGGATGTGTTTGCCTTGTAAAGATACGATCATGGTGTTCCTCCTTGTGCCAACCCGCGCACGATTTCGGCGAGGGATTGGATACCGCTTCGAATCTCATCGGGGCTAAGGGCGCAGAAGGGCAAGCGAACGAAACGATCACCCGCTCCATCGGCGTAGAAACCCCTCCCGTCGCTGAGTATCAGCCCGACTTCCTTTCCCTTGGCCAGAAGGTCGTCAGCCCGGATCTCGTTTCTCAAGGTCAGGCCTACGAAGAAGCCTCCCTGTGGATGCACCCAATCAGCCAAGTCGCTCATCTCTTCCTGCAAAACGGCCAGCATTGCTTCCAATCGCGGACCGTAGAGCTCTTGCAATCGTTGCACTTGGTGATCCAGCCAGCCATGGGCGAGAAAGCGGTAGACCAAGGCTTGGCTAAGCAACGAGGGTGTAATGTAAGTGTCTTCAGCCACTTTGGCCAGCCGATTGATCTGCAGCAAGGGGCCGAACGCTGTTCCCACCCGCAGCCCTGGGCTGAGCAGCTTGCTGAAGGAGGAGAGCTGAATGGTCTGCTCCGGTGCAAGTGAGCGGAGGGTGGGGAGATCCTCCCCCTGGTAGCGCAGCCGGCGATAGGGGATGTCCTCCACCAGCAAACAACCATGTTCCACAGCCCAAGCTGCGAGGGCTTGCCGCTTGGAAAGGGTAAGAGTCGCACCGGAGGGGTTCTGGAAGTCGGGAATCACATAGAAGAGCACCGGATTGGTCCGCCGGCCCAATTCCTCCAATGCTTCCAAATTGATCCCGTCCGCTTCCATCGGCACTCCCACCACCTTGCAGCCCGCTCTACGAAAGACGGTCACGGCTCGATCATAGGAGGGTTGCTCAACCAAGACGGTGGCCCCATTCGGAGCGTAGGCAGTAACAATGAAGTCGAGGATCTGCAAAGCCCCATGACTAATGAGAACCTGGTCCAGGCTTCCACCATTGGTTTCCGCTACCCATTCCCTTAGAAGCGGAAACCCCCGAGAGCCGGCATAGGGCAGAATGGCATCATGATCATGTGTCATTGCCTCTTGCACGCACAAGCTTAATTCTTCCAAGGGAAAAGCGGCGGGATCAGGGACGCCGCGAGTGAATGCGATCATTGTTCCTTCCTTTCTGCAGAACAGCCTGCGGCAGCATGAATAATTAAGTAATTAAGTAGGTAAGTAATTAAGTAATTAAGTAGTTACTAAACTACTAGACCACTTAATCACTAAACCACTAAACCACTTAATCACTAAACCACTAAACCACTTAATCACTAAACCACTAAACCACTTAATCACTAAACCACTTAATCACTAAACCACTTAATCACTAAACCACTAAACTACTAGACCACTTAATCACTAAACCACTTAATCACTTGATAGCCCCCGGCAGGGTGTCCTGCCCATCTCCGCTCAGCGAAGTTCAAGAGGGTCGACCCGGCCGGCCTGGGTCGGGTAGAAACGAGCATTTCCAGGCGGCAAAACGACTTGCCCATCAACCAGCAGTTCGTGGCCTCGCTGCATGCTGAAGACTGGTTGCCCCAGCACCTGGCGCCCGTGGAAGAGCGTATATCCGACGTGGCTGTGCATCTCCTGATGCGTTATCGTGTGTTGATGTGAGGGGTCAAAGAGGACCAGGTCGGCATCCGAGCCTGGGGCGATGAGCCCTTTTTGCGGGTAGAGGCCAAATATCTTGGCTGGGTTGGAGGAGAGGATCTTGACCAAGCGAGGCAAGGAGATCCACCCCTTGTTGACCCCTTCGTCGTAGACCAGAGTCAGCACGGTCTCGCACTCCGGCGAGCCATAAGGAGCACGGGTGAAATCATCCTCCAGCCCCTTGGCCTTGGCAGCGTGATCCGAGCCGATCAGGTCGATGGCGCCATCCGCCACTCCTTGCCAAAGAGCCAGACGATCCTTCTCGGTGCGGATTGGGGGACCGACCTTGGCCAACGCCCCGAAGCGCTGGTAGACTTCGTTGTTCAAGCACAAGTATTGCGGGCAGGTCTCTGCATAGAGACGCATTCCCTCGCCCTTCAAGCGGCGCACCACCTCCATGTTCAGTCCTGCAGAGTTATGCACCACATAAAGTGGGCACCCAGCCACTTGGGCGATACAGGCGGCGCGGTTGACAGCCTCCGCCTCCAGCCTGTCCGGATTGGTCATCAGAAAGGCTTCCTTCTGGGAACGCCCCTCCTTGACTAGGTACTTGTCTTCCAAATAGTCGTTGGCCAATCCATTCTCAGCATGCACCATCAGCAACCCACCAGATTCGGCAAGGATATCGGCGGCAGCCATTAACCAATAGTCATCGGTCATCCACTTCAGCTTGGCGTAGGCCATGAAGATCTTCCCAGAGGTCACACCCAGCTTGAACATCTCGGGAATGAGGGGAATCTGGTTGGGTGCGTCAAAAAAACCGGCATGCAGGCTGAAATCCAGTACCGAATTGACCAAGCCCTGCTCTTTGAACCACTGGATCGTCTCCAACATCGGCTGCCCTGGCTTGATATATGCGTAGTGAATCATGTGCGTGGTCCCACCGTATGCAGCAGCTAGCGACGTATTGTCGATAAGATCTTCGTAGACCGGGTGGCTATGCGGGTCGATGATCCCAGGGAAGACCAGCAGACCGCCGGCATCTCGGCTCTTCCTTCCCTGATGGGGATCAATGGTGGCGGTCACGGCAGCGATCTTTTCTCCCTGCACACCCACGTCGGCTCTCTGCACGCCGTTCTCGTTCACCACAAGGCCGCCGTGGATCACGTAGTCATACATTCACTCGTTCGCTCCTTTCGGCAGGGGCATTACAGGACACGCTGCCGCGAGCTGTCTAGCTGCCGCGAGCTGTCTAGCTGCCGCGAGCTGTCTAGCTGCCGCGAGCTGTCTAGCATCCGGCAATGCACTCGATCTCTACCAGTGCCTCAGGGTCAGGAACGGCGGACACTTCAGCGCAGCTTCGCGCAGGGTAGTCCTCTGCAAAGAAGGAGCAATAGGCATCATTCATCTTTCTGAAGAGCTTCATGTCGGTCAAGAAAATGGTGACTTTCAGCACACGCTCCAGCGAACTTCCGGCCAGCTCCAACTGATGACGAATGTTCTCCATGGCTTGGCGGGTCTGGGCATCGATATCCCCGAGGACAATCTCGCCGGTGGAATGATTGCGGCCGACGATGCCGGAGACGAAAACAAAGGGCCCGAAAGTGACTGCCGGTGAGAAAGGCAGGTTCGGTGACAAGGGTTTAGAGACGATACCTCGGTGGTGTTTGCAACTTTCGCTCATTTTCGACCTTTCTTTCATTGAACCAGTTCTTGGTATTTGACTGCATCGATATTGCGGCTGGTGAGGATGATTACTGTCTTCTGGCCGTTTAACTCGATCTTCCCGGCTAATACAGCGGCCAAGCCAACCGCGGCCGCGGCCTCTACCATCAAGCGCTCTTCCTTTTGGAGCAGTTTCATGGCGGGCACGATTTCCTGGTCCGAGACCAGTGCCACCCGATCGATTAATCCTCGGCTGATCGAGAAAGGCAATCCCCCAAATCCTCCCAGCAAGCCGTCAGCGATGGACTTCTGGGTCTCGATTCGCTCATGCGCTACCCCATCCCGCAAGGAGAGGAAGGCGCCTGGCGCTGCCTCCGGTTCCACGCCCAGGATGTGGACCCCAGGACTGTAGGCCTTGACGGCGGCTGCTACTCCGGAGATCAACCCGCCCCCACCGATGGGGACCACGATCCTCTCGACATCCGGCAAATCCTCCAATATCTCCAGTCCGATGGTTCCCTGGCCGGCGATGATCCAAGGATGCGCGTGGGAATGGACGTAGGTTGCGCCGGTTGCCGTGACGAATGTCTGCGCCTGGTCATACGCTTCAGCATAGGTAACTCCGGAGAAGACAATCTCCGCACCGAGAGCCCGCACCTTCTCCACTTTGGTGGGATCTGCTTCTTGTGGCATGAAGATGCGCACGGCCGGTCTGCCAAAGAAGGTCGCGGCATAAGACAAGGCGATGCCGTGATTGCCGCTGGAGGCAGTCACCAAACCACGTTGTCTTTCTTCTTGGGAAAGGGCCGCTACCATGTTGCCGGCGCCTCGAATTTTGAAGCATCCGCAGGTCTGCCAGCACTCCATCTTCAAATAGATAGGCGCCCTGCATTTTGCACTGAGAGCTGGAGAGTACAACAGGGGAGTATGGCGAGCGTACGGCGAGATCCTGTGGCGCGCTTTCCAAATCTCACTGATTCGAAACTCCACTTCCTTACACATGACCCGTCTCCTGCGAGCTAATCCCCACTTTCAAGGAGGCGAACTCACTTGGGAGGCTAGACAGCCCACGGCAGCTTGATAGCCCCCGGCAGGGCGTCCTGACCTGGTTCCACTGCTTCTGGCTGACATTCCTTCCGGTGATGACCAGGACCGTCCTTTTTTCGCTTGCCGTTACCTTGCCGGACAAAAGTGCGGCCAGGCCGACAGCCCCAGACCCTTCCACTAAAACCTGCTCGCTTTTCTGCAAGAGGGACATAGCCTGCAAGATCTCCTCTTCTTCCACCAAAGCGACTTGCTCTAGAAAAAGAGACAGGATCCGAAAGGTGACTGGACTGGGGCCGCCGATCAGGCCATCAGCCAACGAAGGCTTGGTCGCGACGCGCTCCAGGCAAGTTCCTTCCTGTAGAGACAGGTAGGTTCCCGGCGCGTTGGCCGGTTCCACGCCGATGATGGAACAGGAAGGCGAGCCGGACTTGACGGCGGTTGCGATGCCGGAACAGAGGCCGCCGGCGCCAATCGGGACGAGGATACGCTCTACGTCAGGCAAGTCTTCCAGGATCTCCAAACCTATCGTGCCGTGACCTGCCATGACTGCCGGATGGTCGTGATAGATAAGGGTTCGGCCCGTTCTTGCCGCAAAAAATTGAGCCTCTTCGAAAGCATCGGGGAGGGACTCTCCAGTAACAATGGTCTCTCCGCCCAGCGCCTGAATGCTTGCGACTTTTTCTGGATCCGCTTCAGCAGGCAGAAAAATGGTGACTGGTAGATGAAACAAGCCTCCCACATAGGCAAGGGCAATTCCCTGGTTACCGCAAGAGGAGGCTGCCAGACCACTCTCCCCTCGCTCGGATGGGAGGGAGAGAACTCGATTGAGCAGGCCGCGAATCTTGAAACTGCCGCAAAGCTGCCAGCACTCCATCTTCAGATAGATGGGGGTGTCAAACCGAGCGCTCAAGTCTTGTGAATACAAGAGAGGCGTTCGCAAGATATACGGGGTGAGGCGGGATCGTGCTTCCCAAATAGCGATCGGCGACAAGAGTTCGTTCATAACACTCTCGTTGGTGGGGAAGTGAAGGAAGACGAAAGAAAACGGGCGATTCGGTCTGGTCCGAGCCCCCAGCCTGACAAGCGTTCCCCCAGGCCCCAGAAAAATGAGGGACGGTAGAGGAATACCCACGGCGCGCTCTCGACGATACACCGGTAGGCTTTTCGGTAGAGTCCTTGCCTGACTTCATCGTTTGGCGTGGTGGCAGCTTGGTCGAGCCAGGCATCCACCTCTGGCGAATGCCACCCTTGCCACCAGGGGCCTGGAGGGTCGGATCGGAATTTTTCCCGCAAGACTCGGGAGGAACTAAGGGGACTGGAATCGAACAGGCAGAGGTCGCCGAAGCGCTTGGCCCGCACTTGTTCCGCGTACAGTTCCCGGGGGGAAACGTAACGAATCTCAAGCTGGATAAGAAGTTGCTCCCATTGTCGTTTCAGGGTCACTACCAACCGCGGTGATTCTGCCGGCTGCGAGGTAGGCGCCATCAGCGTCAAAGCCAAACCGTCGGCATGCCCCGCCTCCGCCAGGAGCTGACGGGCACGTTCTGGGTCGTACTTATAGGTGGGAATACTTGGGTCGAAACCGTAATGCCAAGGCGATAGAGGTCCTCCCAAGGGGACGCCGGCGCCCCCCAGTGCCGTTTTTATCAGCTCTTCCCGATCGGTAGCCCAGTTCAAGGCTTGGCGAACCTTGAGGTCTCGAAGAACCCCGCTTTGGAAATTGCAGAAAAGAACCATGCAGAGAGAACCATCCTGACGCAGGATCTTTCCCTCCCCACTTCCGCTGGTTAGGCCAATGCAGGAAACCAGGTCTGCCTCTTTTCGTTGCCAGGCTTGCTTCCTTTTGTCCGGGTCGGTTTGTTCCCGCCAAAGAAGGCTGGGGAAAGGCAGTTCCTCCCGATAAGAAGGGAAACGCTCCATCAGGATCTCTCGCGGCCCCTGATGTCTCAGACGAAATGGTCCGCTGCCCCCCACTTCCAGCTCATCCCGCTCCACCGCCTTCCTGGAGAGAATGGGGATCTCCAACAAAACGCTGAGCAGATCGGCATTGGGGTCTGACAGGGTGATCCGGACAGATCCTTGGTCCAGTTCTTGCCAACTGGCTCCCTGGAAATAGGAAGCCAGGACGCCGGACGTTCCCAGTTCCCCTCGCCTCTCCGGTGCCAAACCTCGTTCCAGGGAAAAGAGCACATCGCCGGCGCTTACAGTTTCCCCATTGTGGAAACGAACATCCTGATGCAGGTCAAAAGTCCATTGCCGGGCATCCTCGGAGATTTCCCATCGCTCCGCCAAGGCCGGCACGATTCGCCCTTGAAGGTCTCGCCGCACCAGGGATTCGTACATGGCCTCGCGCAGGCTGAGGGTATCGGGGTCATCAGTCATGGCTTGCGGATCCCCCCAATGCAGGGAAGGTTGAAGGATGACGAGGGGCGTCGCGCTGCTCACTCACCCTCCGCTCCAGCGAAAAAACGCTGCAATCGATCCCGTGCGCTGGTTTCCCCATAGAGTGACATAGGTTCTTCCAGGATGCTTGCAATCACTTTCATCTCACGGAACCCTGATCCTGTCAGGATGACGGCCACTCGTTCCCCAGGTTGAATGGTGTGCCGAGAGACGAGTTTGGAATACCCGGCCAAGGCGGCGGCGGAAGAAGGTTCTATAAAAAGTCCGTCAGCCCTGGCCACGGATCGTAATGCTTCCGTGATCTCCAGGTCATTGACCGATACAACGGCTCCGTCACTTTGCGCGATGACAGACAGCGCTTCCTCGCCATCATCCGGATAGGCATGGGCGAGCTTGACGGCGATGGTCGGTTGCCCCTCGTCGAGGGTTAGAGCGAGGCGGCGAAGGTTCTCCTCGTTTGTTTCTCCAGCACGCCATGCCTGTTCCATGCTGTTCAGGTGCGCCAATTCGACAGCCGCCATCCTCGGCATACGCTGAGCCAAGCCAAGACGCCGAAGATCCTCGAAACCATGGGCAATGCCGGCGAGGATTCCAGCAGAGCCGCGTGGCGCCACCACCCAGTCGATCTGGTCCGGCTGCTCTTCCCACAGTTCGTAGGCAATCGTCTTGGAGCCTTCGTTTTGGTACGGATTGACCGGGCGCAGAGTAGCGGACTGGAAGGCTCCCAGTTCGCCGGCGGCTTGCTCGCAGAAACGCAACGCCTCCCAGATAGTTCCGTCGAAGGGAAGGACCAAGGCGCCGAAGGCGACCATTGCCGCAACCCTTTCGAAGGGGGCGCCACGCGGCACGATGATCGCGCTGCGCATTCCGGCGCGGGCGGCGTAGGCAGCAGTAGATAGGCCGGCTGAGCCGGTAGAGGCGTTCATCACCCGACTGATTCCGAGTTCGCGCGCCTTGCTGATCCCCACTGACATAGCCCGGTCTTTCACTGAGCCGGTGGGATTCTGCGCTTCGTTCTTCAAGAACAGCGTGCCCTCTTGCTTGAGATTGCTGCGAATTAGAGGAGTTGAACCTTCCCCCAAGCTTACAATGTGCTCGAGCTGTTGGATCGGCAAGAGATCGCTAAATCGCCAGATAGAATTTGGTTTCTCCCGCAACTGGACATGATCCCAATCGTAGCGGAAGTAAATAAGTCCCCGGCAATGAGGGCAGCGGATCAGGTAACTTTTCGAGGGGAGGCTCCGTTTGCAAGTGCCGCAGTAAGCTTCTACCCTCTCTTGTGTGGTGACGTCCATGATTATCAACAAGCCTCCATCTATCTAGATTTCTACACCCAGAATTGCCCGTCCATCACTCTGACAGCAGAACCTTTTAATCGAATGCCAAGAATATTCTCTGAATCGCCTCGGATTTCAACCTCACCTTGACCAGGACGCCCCAGGAGGTAGCCTTGTTCTACGCACAAAAACGGTTTTCGAGACAAATGATAGTGGTACACATAAGCTGCCATGGATCCGGATCCAGCGCCACAAAACGGGTCTTCTCCCACTCCATCCGGATCAAACATGCGAGCAAAGACGTCAGCTTTTTTTGAAAATGATTCTAGGCAAAAAAGGAAAACTGTCGAAACGCCTACCTGTCGCAGCAGCGAGCTAACTTTCAGGTATTCGGATTCAGCTCTAAGCGTTGCATCGAGAGTTCGAAGGGGCACGATCAAATAGGGTGAGCCAGCGCTCACTACCTGGATCGGTGAATCATCCCGGAAATCCGATGGCAGCAAATTGAAGCAAGCAGCTACTTCATCAGGTGCGATAGTCTCTCCAAAGGTGGGTGCTGGGAGTGTCGTGACTATTTGGATCGGCCGACCTAGTTCTGCTTCTATTTCAACAGGTAATACACCGATTTGGAATTCAAAGTGAATCGTCGTTATCTTTTCTGAGCAATCAATAAAACCTTTTTCTGCTAGAAGGAAAGCGGTAGCAATGGTAGGGTGACCGGCAAATGGAATTTCCTTTTTCGTACTGAAGAAACGCAAGCGATAATCTGCTTGAGCAGACGGAAATACAAATGCTGTCTCATTGAGGTTCGTTTCGCGGGCAATGAGTTGCATTTGGTCGGTGGATAAGCCAGCCGCCATTGGTAAAACCGCGCAAGGGTTTCCCATAAACGGCTGGTTAGTAAAAGCATCAACATAATAAACTGGAAAGGATTTCATTGGAGCCTTTCTGCACCTTGGCGATGGAGAAGATCCTGAGGTGAAGATGATTGTTCGATCAGACAGCGGTATTTGACTGCATCCACATTGCGACTTGTCAGAATAAACACTGTTCGCCGGCCATGCAGGCTGATCTTTCCAGCCAAAGCGGCAGCGAGCCCAATGGCTGCAGATGGCTCCACCATGAGTTGCTCGTCAGATTGCAGCAAATCTAGCGCTGGGAGGATTTCACTGTCTTCTACCAGCTTCACTTCTTTCAGCCAGGAGCGCGTGATCTGGAAGGGAAGGCTGCCAAAGCCACCGAGTAGGCCATCTGCAATGGAGGGCTGAGTCTGGATTCGCTCATGTGCGACACCATCTCGAAGGGACATCCAGGCGCCTGGCGCAGCCGTCGGTTCTACACCAATAATACGCACATCCGGCGTAAAATCCTTGATCGCTGCGGTAATCCCGGCCACCAAACCACAGCCCCCAATCGGCGCCACAATGGTTTCGACATCGGATAAATCCGCTAATAGTTCCAGTCCAATGGTGCCCTGACCGGCAATGATCCAAGGATGATTGTGCGAATGGACATATACGGCGCCGGTCTCGCGCACGAAAACCTGCGCCTCTTCGAATGCTTCAGCATAAGTCTGGCCGCAAAACTTTGTCCGAGCCCCAGTTGCTTGCAGTTTAGCGACCTTGCTCGGGTCTGAATCCTGCGGCATAAATACAGTTACGGGGGGATGCCCGAATAGGCTGGAAGCATAAGCGAGGGCGATGCCGTGATTGCCGCTTGAGGTGGTCACCAGACCTGCTCCCCGCTGTTCAGCAGAAAGAGATGCCACCATATTGACGGCGCCGCGGACTTTGAAGCAACCGCATACCTGCCAGCACTCCATCTTGAAATAGACTGGCGCACCCAACCTCTTGCTAAACGACTCAGAATAATGTAGAGGAGTGCGTCGAATGTAAGGTGCGATCCGCTGGCGGGCTCGCCAAATCTCTTTGGTTGAGAAGGGAAGGTCAGTGGACAGGGTTTTCTCTTTCGCTATTGTTTGGGCTCATCAAGTTGCGCCATTGTTGTGGACCTATATTGCGACCTGTAATTACCAGCACCACGTTTTTATCCGTCACTCTGATTTTTCCAGCCAGGAGCGCGGCCAAACCGACTGCACCTGAGCCTTCCACCAGCAACTGCTCTGCCTCCAGCAGGGTTCGCATGGCGGACAAGATCTCTTCTTCTTCGACCACCACAACCTGATCAACCAAGCGCTGCAGCAAAGAAAAGGTTGTGGGACTGGGGCCCCCCAGCAATCCATCGGCCAAGGACGGTTTGGTGGGAATTCCCTCGCAGCAGACCCCTTCCTGTAGCGATCGAAAGGCGCCTGGTGCGGCAGCTGGTTCCACCCCGATGATGGAACAGGATGGAGAGATTGCTTTCGCGGCGCTGCCTATCCCGGAACAGAGACCACCCGCACCGATTGGAACGACGATGACCTCGACATCTGGCAGATCTTCCAGGATTTCCAAACCGGTGGTTCCATGCCCTGCGATGACATCGGTGTGATCATGGTGGATAATGATCCGATCGTTTTGCCGGGCATAGTCGCGCGCCTGGTTTCCTGCATCAAATATCGAGTCTGCAGTCAACACCGTTTGAGCTCCATGATCCTGGATTTTAGCGATTTTGCTGGGGTCTGCTTCCTTTGGCAAAAATATCGTAATAGGTATGCCGAACAACTTACCTAGGTAGGCCAGGGAAATTCCTTGATTGCCGCAAGAAGCCGCCACCAAGCCCTTCTTTCGTTGCGTGGCATCCAGGGAAGCTAAACGGTTCATCAACCCCCGTATCTTGAAGCTGCCGCAAACTTGCCAGCATTCCATCTTCAGGAAGATCCTCCCGCCCAATTGACGGCTCAGAACCGGTGAATGAAGTAAAGGGGTCCGCCAGACATAGGGTCGGATCCGTTCCCGGGCACGCCAGATCATGCCAAGCGGAAAGGGTTGGCCACTACTGTCATGGTCCGATCTCTGATTGAGCCAGTGGGATTTAGGAGCCCTGGTATCCAAAACTAAAACACCTCTTTTCCTGTGTGTCTATGGAATAGAGTTGTACTCCTATCATTCATGGTAACAAGCTCTGCATTGGGGAAAAGCGGCAGCAACAATAGAAGGTGCCAGAAGGAACAGTACTATTCGTTCCATGCATGCTCAGTCTTACCCACGATTAGCCTTTTTTGGAAGCTAAGGCACGGGAAACCCCACGCGCCTTCATCCGGTTCTCCAGTACGGAAGAGAAGCGAGCCATGGGAATAAGGATCAATAAGTAGAGAGCAGTGGCTGCTACCAGCGGGGTTGGATTGGCCAGCCAGGATTGTAGCGTGATTGCTGTTTTCAATAGCTCCAGGATGGCAATCACCGAACAGATAGCGGTATCCTTCAGCATGGCTACATAATTGGAGGCCAGGGGCGGCATCACCACTCGGATGGCTTGGGGTAGAATGACCAAACGCATCGTTTGCATGGTCGTCAGTCCAAGAGCACGCGATGCTTCCACTTGACCGTAATGAATGGATTCAATCCCGGCCCGGAAGATCTCCGAAATGTAGGCCGAACTATTTAAGGTCAGTGTGAGGACGCCTGATACTACACCAGAAAGTGTGATGCCAAGG
Source organism: Coprothermobacterota bacterium (assembly GCA_026389455.1). Taxonomy (GTDB): domain Bacteria; phylum Caldisericota; class JANLFM01; order JANLFM01; family JANLFM01; genus JAPLHV01. The sequence continues at coordinate 3,246 of JAPLHV010000244.1, read as the reverse complement.
TAGGGAAATGCGTAGTATATAAGCATCATCAGGACAATGATGGGTATCGCGCGAAAGAAATCGACCCAGATCGTGAGGAAGAAATTCAATACCGGGTCATGCAGATTTCTCAGTACAGCCAAAATCAAACCAAGAACAGTACCGAAAATAATCGAAAAAAAGGCAAGCTGCAGGGTCAGCCAAAGACCCGCAAGCAGCTCTATCCATGCCGACGTTGTGGAACCATAACTGCCGGTAGCGCTTAGGATTTCCCAGTTAAAAAAAGCATGAGCCAGTTTATCCCAGCGGGCGCCGGAATATTGATAGAAGAGCCACCCGAACACCAACACAATCAAAACAGCAGCAATGGCCTTCATCCAATTAGGTTTTTCAATGTCGCTGAGGATGATCCCTACCCAGAAAAGGACCGCCAAGAAGTAAACGGCAATCTCAATCCAAACCAGGGTGCTCTGAGGACGACCGAAGGGTGGAAGAAAGAAGGCAAGCGCTAGCAACAGCAGGAACAACCCGCCCAGGAATTCGTAGCGTCGGAACCAAGGCACATGGCCGAACCGCTCTCGCCAGGAGGGCCGTGTCTTATTACCGCCAGTGGGTGGGGATGGAACCATTTCCGGCATCATTTCATACGATCTTGCTCAGAAAGTCTTGTGTGCGGGAGTGCTGAGGATGTTTGAGGACCTCGTTCGGCGTTCCTTCCTCGATGATGCAACCATCGGCTAAGACCAGGATGCGCGTCGCTGCTTCCCGGATAAAACCGATTTCGTGGCTGACGACCAGCATCGTCATTCCCTCTTTGGCAAGATTGTCCATGACATCAAGCACTTCCCGGATCATTTCCGGATCTAGAGCGGAAGTTGGCTCGTCAAAGAAGATCATGTGGGGTTGCATGGCCAAAGCACGGGCAATGGCGACGCGCTGTTGTTGGCCACCGGAAAGTTGATCCGGATACGCATTGGCCTTCTCTTGCAAACCAACTTTTTTCAGGAGCTGGCGACCGCGCTCTTCGGCATCCTTTTCGCTCATCCGCCGAACATTGATTGGGGCCAATTTGATGTTCTGCAGTGCAGTTAAGTGTGGAAACAAATTAAAGCTCTGGAAGACCATGCCGATCTCTGTTCGAACTTTATTGATATCGGTCCGAGTGGCGGTGATATCAGTGCCTTCGATCAATATTTTTCCCAAGCTAGGCTCTTCTAATCGGTTCAAACAACGTAAAAACGTGCTTTTTCCGGCTCCAGAGGGGCCGATCATCGCCACCACTTCGCTTTTATACACTTTTTGGTTGAGGCCCTTGAGCACGTGGTGATCTTTGAAGTATTTATGCAAATTAATCACCTCGATCATCAACGCGCGGTCTTCACCCATTTTTTACTCCTTGTCTCCAAATAGCCGGAAAAGCGGGTTAAGGGCAATAGAACGATAATATAGAGAACGGCTGCTGCTACCAAGGGGGTTGGATTGGATTGCCAAATCGTGTTTTGAATCCCCTTATACAATAGTTCTGGCAATCCAATGATTGTCGTTAAGGCTGTATCTTTAAGAAGACCAACCATCAAGCCGGTTGTAGGAGGAATCACTACTCGCACGGCTTGAGGCAAGATCACCAAACGCATCGTCTGCATCGAGGATAAGCCCAGAGCGCGAGACGCTTCCACCTGACCGCGATAAATCGATTCGATGCCCGCGCGAATGACCTCAGCAACATAGGCAGCATAGCTCAATGAGACAGCAACAACGGCTGAGATGTAGGGATCCAACTCGATGCCCAAAAAGGGCAAGGCATAGAAAACAAAAACTACCAGCACGATTAAGGGGATAGCCCGAAAGAAATCGATATAAATAATTAGGAATACATTGAGAATCGGGTTGTTTAGTGACCGTAGGATGGCAATCACAAGTCCCAGAACGAGTGATATGCACATTGAGACAAGAGCCACCTTGAGAGTCATCAGCAACCCCTGTCCCAAATCACCCCAAAGACCTTCCATTACTGACAGGTTAAAGAAATTCGTGGTCAGCTTATCCCATTGCGCGCCTGAGTAGCGGTAGAAAAAAAACCCGAGCACAAAAACAAAACTAATAGCTGCTATCGCTCGGATCCACCGTGGCTTCTCTATATCCGTGAGGATACCTACCACCCACAGAATCAGAAGGATAAGAAAAACACCAATCCATAGCCATTGCAAAGGAGTTGGTTTGCCAAGCGGAGGCAATAGAAGAAATCCAATAAGCAGAATAATGATGGACAGTGGAATCAGGCATTCATAGCGTTTGAACCATGGTAAATGCCCGAATCGGGCGCGGTAGCGCTTGGCGAAGGATTCTCGAATAGGAGTCTGTTTGATGTTTGCCATGAAGGATTCTGGTTTGCACTCCGGGCGGAGGTACTCCGCCCGGAGTGCAAATAACTTTATTGTCTACTTATCGGGGACGTAGGGGGTTTCGAAGATTTTCACGGTGGGACTGTTGGGATCGGGGTCGACGCCAAACCATTTCTTGTAGATGGCAGCTAGGATCCCGTTCTCCTTCAATAAATTCTCGGCTTTGGTGAATTCATCGCGCAACGCATCACCTTGGCGGAAAAAGGTAGCCTGCATGAAGGGATTGTTGGCCAGGACAGGCATTTCCAGATCGGGCTTGTCTTTGATGAAGTAGAGCACTGTGGGAGAATCCCCGACCATGCCATCGATGCGGCCGGCTTGCAGATCGAGCATGCCATCCTGCAAACGGTCGTATCCTTTGATTGTGAAGGGGCCATATTTCGGCATGATATCCTTGAGCCAGGCATCATTGGAGGAGCCGGATTCCGCGCCGAAGGTTCCATCCTTCATCTCTTCCAACGTCTTCACCTTCCCGGTTTTCATTACGGCCATTCCGGTGTCTGAGACATAGTAAGGATCGGCGAAATCAAATTCGGCGACGCGTTTGATGGTGACGAAGTAGGAGGAGGCAGCCATGTCCCACTTTCCGGCCAACAGTCCAGGAAGAATGCCGGAGGAAGGCAGGTCGGTCCATTCCCACTTCACGCCCATGAGCTTACCGCACGCCTCGACCATCTCATACTCAAAGCCGGTTTCTTTTCCATTGTCCTTGAAAACCCAAGGTACATTGCCAAAGTTACCAGCAACTTTGATCGTTCGTGTGGGGGGTGCGTAAGGTGCAGTGAAGACTGTCACGGTAGGACCTTTTGGATCAGGGTCGACGCCAAACCACTTCTTGTAGATGGCAGCAAGTGTGCCGTTCGTT
>JAPLHV010000238.1 GCA_026389455.1 Coprothermobacterota bacterium | reverse complement strand
TCCAGATCCTCGACCGGCAGGGCGGCGAGGCCTACGTCGCGAGCGGCATCGACAGCATCCTTGATCCAGTAGCCATGCTGCCGCAGGCTGGTAGGTATGGTCGATCATCGGCGAGGCCCACCTCTGCTTCTGCTCCTCATCGAGGAAGATCAGTTCGCGCAAGAGGCGCCCGTTGCAGAAAGCATGCTTGCAGTCATACTTCAGATAGGACTTCCAGAAGTCGTGGACGGCGCGACCCCGGAAGGTCGGCTTCAGGCGGGGACCATTCTGCACGGGGGCTGAGACTTCCGGCGGGAAGGCGGCGCGGTTGAGGCAGCCGCAGGAGCAGGTTATGAGAACAGCCTGGCGCTCGGTGGAATCCAGCTTTGGCTCGGGCAGATCGAATACCTGCCGGCGCTCGATGCGGTCCGGGGGCAGGCCGGCCACAGAACACCCTGCCGGGGGCTAGTTACCTGGGCAGCCCCAGCAGCGCTCGACCAGGTGACGTATGATGCGATCCGGCTCAAGTAGCCATGCTGCCGCAGGCTGGTAGTAGCGTCATCATCCGCACAACCCCCGGCGGAAGTTCTTGATCAAGGGATAGAGGTAGACTTCCTTTGCCGAGACCCGGATGCAGTTATGCCGGTCGTTGCGGGTGCGTCCCTGGGTCATCCCCAGCGGCTGCCAGTAGACCTCCGGTCAGCTCGGGCCGCTCGGTAGCTTCTCTTCCATGTGCAAACACCCTGCCGGGGGCTAGATGCTAGCGCAAGAGTGGAAAGGAGTACAGCAGACAATCACTCTACTTTTGCTTGAGTTCGTGGGTGTGGATATACAACTACTCGCCAGTCAATGGCGGCACTATGGTGGGGTTACCTGGGCAGTAACAAAAACAGATGCAAAATATTTCTTGACAGGCAAAAACAGTCCCCCCTATACTTTTTTCATGGAAAAGCAATGTTTTATCAAAGCTGGGTAACCGGCATTCCTACTGCGGAGACTAAAACAAATCATAGAACAGGAGAGACTATGAAGGTAGCTAATTTTCTTAGGATACTGGTCATAACCAGCATCATCGGCTTGACTTCCTGTAGTGGCAGTCCTTCAAGCTCCATCGTCAACATCCCGATCTCGGTGAAGGACCAGCCAATTGCGACAAAGACAGCCGACGGGTTCCTTTTGGTGTACGAGTTTTACATCGACTCGTACAAGGCGCGAGGCCTCACCGCTTCACGTATCGACATCCTGAACCAGTCCGGCACTCTCTTAAAATCCTACGTGGGAGACGAGCTGAATAATTATCTCACCCCCACACCCACCGGCTATTCTGACACTGCCGTTCTCTATGTGGGCATTGCCCTTCCAGAAGGAACGTCCATCCCTTCGACACTCCATCACGTGGTGTACTTCACCGATGGGACGCAAGTGAGCGGAGCAGACGTAGCGGTAGCGACGGACCCGATCATGATCGCACCGCCCGTGCGTGGCAGTAACTGGTATGTCGGCAACGGGCCAACCATCAAGCGGATCTACCACCGTGATGCAATTTTACAGATCTTTGGGAAATACTACGTACCCGAACGATTTGCAGTCGACTGGGTCAAGCTTGGTCCGGACGGTAGGGGATTCACCAATGACGGCTCTAGCCTTGATGATTGGTACGGCTACAATTCAGACATTCTCGCTGTGGCAGATGGAACTATCGTGGACACTCACGACGGATTTCCAGACAACTCTCCGGTCCGCACATACCCTTACCCCACGACGATATATAGCTTGGGGGGCAATTATGTGGTCCTTGACATCGGCGATAAGCACACCCACTTTGCGTACTACGGACACTTTATACCGAACACGATAAAAGTGAAGATCGGCGACCGGGTGACGACCGGACAGTTACTCGGCAAACTTGGCAGTTCAGGGAACTCCGGAGCGCCGCACCTGCACTTCCACATATGCGACGGTTCCGGTCCCATGGGTAAGGGTGGCGACCCCTTGTTCTCGAATGGGCTTCCCTTCACCTTCAGCTCATTTACACTGCAGGGAAGCATGGACTTCGATAAAGTCGATGCAGGAGGTGTGTGGACACTATTAGCTGCGCCGCAGAATCGGACCAGCGAGATGCCCCTTGGAACACAGATCATAGACTTGGGCTCTTAAACAATCAGCATGCCTTACGGTTTCACCTGCTCCAAAGATCGGCAATGGCGTCCCTATGCTGTACCGCTAAAGGCAAGGTGTGTCTGCTTACTCGGAGCCAGAGACCATGGCATGTTTGACATTATTGCATTGGACTATTCTGACTTTTCCTGATAACGATTTGAAATGAGCAATTTGGGTGAGGTGATATAAATCGTGCCCGCTCCTGCCGCCGTTTATGGTCCACGAAATCCGCAAGATTCGGATTGCTAGCGCTGCGTTGAGGACGATTTTGAGACCGTTGTCCAAATCTATGACGAGCATTTCTCCAGGCAATACGGATTCTGGCGGCCCTACGTCGAGCAGGCGATCAACGCCTCCCGGGGGAAGCGGCAGAAGGAATTGACAGGCAAAAACAATCCCCCCTATACTTCCGCCATGGAAAAGCAATGTTTTATCAAGTAATCACCAGAATTCTGCTGAGTCTTTTGATAGTTGGATCCAGCAGTTTAGTCAATGCCGCCATTCCGCAGACCTATCCGGCTGCCTCAAATCTCTACAGCAGGGTGTTCTCAGAACAGCAGTATTCTGCGGGACAGGTGAGCAGCCTTACTTACGGAGATCTGCTGGTCACCGAGCTTGAGCCCGCTGGCGGCAGTGCCGCAGCCAGGGCATCAGCAACCCCGCCAGGAACTACCTTAAGACAACCGCTGCCGTAGCTTCGAGCGACACCGGAGCTACTGGTTATGACGAGTTCAGGCTGACACTGGCTAAGCCAACAAGCCTTGGTCTCTGCATTCTGTCCAACAGCCGCACCCAACTCCTGAAGGTATATGACGGGTCAGGCATACTGCTGTCATCCATGACCGCACAGCAGTTTATCCAATCCCGCTCTACCGGCCCCCTGCAACCGGTGGCGCTTCAGTCCGGCGACTATACCATACGGATAACCGCGGACAGATCGGCAACAAATAGCGAAACCATGCTGGTCTACCTGGGAAACAACTCCGCACCTTCCAGAAGCCCGGAAAGCCGCACACCGCCGGTATATGACTCAAATACTGCCTACCCGATGTTTTCCCTGGTCAGCCACAACGGGAAGCTGTACATCAACGGCCGGGATGCTGCTCCACTGCAATGCCCTGTGGAGGCCGACGGCCCGGCCACTTTCTCGGCTTCGCTATGGAGCCTCTTCGATCCAGAACTTGTCTACGAGTATGGCGGATTCATAAGCCAAAGCAGTCTGTCCGTGCTCGAAAACGGTATCAACGTTGTGCGGCTTAAAGGAAGCTATTTTGAAATGGGCTGGCAGTACGGACACCATCTCAAGGTACAGCTTAAAAAATGGGCCGACTACTACAACACCACCTGGAAGGAGGCCAATCCGAAATTCTACAACGTCTTGTCAAAAATGATCCTTGAGCAGACCAACAGGCTCTACATGAGCCCCAAGATGAAGAGCTTCCTTGCCGGCATGAGCTTTACCAGCGGACTCAGCCCGTCTGACATCTATATGCTCAACCAGTGCCTGGCCTTTGACTATGCCTTCAGTGAAAAGATAGGCCTGCTGCCCGGAGCTTCATGCACCTTTGTGGGGGCATACGGGTCAGCCACCAATGGCCGCACCATCGTGGGACGCAATCTCGACCTGCAACGTTCTCTGGCAGTACGGGACTACAACAGCGTGGTAACAGTAATGCAGCCTGCAAATGGAGATCACCGTATCGCAACCTTCGGCTTTGTGGGCTTCCCTCAAGGGTATGCCCTGCTGAACCTCGACAACACAGTGTTTGTCGAGTACAACACCGGCAACTCCTCCGACTATGGCATGAATCTACTGCCTGGCTCCCGCGATATGATCAACCTGGCATTCGAAGCCGTAACAGAGAAGAGCAATATTGATGCGGCAACAACCGCAAGCTATCTGCGGACGGCGCAACTGCTCTCCCCTGCCTTCTTCGGGGTGGCTGACCGCGGCAGCGTTCTGGTGGTGGAGCGCCCCTCACTGGTGAAGGGAACCATCACCAGAGACAGCATCCGCCCGGGAATCAACGGCGTTACCAACGCCTTTATCAATGCCCACGGTCTGGTGCGTGGGCCGCTGGTACATCTCACAGTCTCTATGACCGTGCCAGACGATAACGCGCCGGACAAGACCGGTATCCCCAATGATACTCCGGCCAAGGGTATACGGCGCTGGCTTCAGTTGAACGATTATTTCAACAGACAGACAGGTCTTGTGGGGATAGAGACGATCAAGGCGATTGTCTCCCTTAACATCGAGGAAAAGGGTGTGTTCATAACAGGTTATGAAACAAATGATTATTTTACCTGTAAAAGCGACGCCACATTCGGTTCTGTGGTGATGGACCTGTCAGATCTTCAACATGTATGGTGGCTGCGCTATGACTGCGCAACCATGAACAAAACCTGGGACAGCATTGATCTGACCAGCTTCACAGGGCCCGATTTGGTGCAGTAGTCGTAAGAGAAAAGGGGACAGATTTATTTATTCGCAGGTCGCTCCAACGGGAACAGTTGACCGGCGGTCCGTCCTAAGAGCAGCGAAGGATCGGTGCAAACGCTCAGCTAAAAGTTGACCACTTGAGGCCCTTTTGATCAACGAAAGTTGACCACCCTGAGAGCCTTCTCTTGTATGTTCGTGTTGGTCCAAAACACGACCCCAGGAGGAAAGAGCCTGCCCTGAGTGTTGCGAAGGGACTTCTCAAGATGGTCAAGATCGAGGATATCCGCAAGAAGCGCCTGATGCAAGGCTGGAGCATCCGACGCATCGCCGGGGAGTTGAATGTCTCCCGCCAAGTGATCCGCAAAGCGCTGCAATCCGCCGAGATTCCCACCTATCAGCCCGGGAGAAAGAATCCCTCATCAATCCTGTCTCTCTTCCTCCCGCTGATCAAGCGTTGGCTGGAAGGCGACGAGGCAGCTCCCCGCAAGCAACGCCACACCGCCCACCGCATCTATCACCGTCTGGTCGAGGAAGCTAGCTTCCTCGGCAGCGAACCGACCGTACGCCGTGCTGTGGCCCGCCTGAAAGACCGGCAACGGGAAGCCTTCATTCCCCTTACTGCCGACTGGGGCGAAGTGGCTGAAGTGGACTGGGGACAAGCCACTATCTACTACGGTCAAGATCCCCTGATCGTCTCCCTCTTCTGCCTGAAACTGCGCCGCAGCGGCGTCCCTTTCGTCCGAGTCTACTGGAAAGGTTACTGCCCAGGTAGCTTTCTAATAGGATTACAGGATGAACAGGAATCTGGCAAGAGGCAGGTTGTCCGGATAGAGGGCCTCATCCTCAACGGGGATGTTGGCCGGCGAGCCACTGCGACT
>JAPLHV010000202.1 GCA_026389455.1 Coprothermobacterota bacterium | reverse complement strand
GGGCTGACATGCTGCCGCGGGCTGTCACGCTGCCGCAGGCTCAATGTTCCTCGGGCTGAATGTTCCGCCGGCTGGATGATCTTGATGCTCTGGAGAGAACCGGGGATGTGCATGGCGTGTGACCTGCTCCTATTATAGAGTATCAAGCGAGGATGAAGAAAAAGGAGATCGTCCAGAAGATCGGCTTACCCAAACAATCCCCCTCCCAGGCGTCTCTTCCGCCTGGCGATGATGAGTCACGCGGCCGCGGGCTCGTCGCCTTCTCGCCGGAGCCTGCGATGGGGACAGATTTGCCTGCGATGGGGACAGATTTGAAATCTGTCCCCATCGCGGTACGTTACTCTTCGCCCGGCAAGCGGCTTTTCGGCTATTTCCTCCTCGGCCTCTTCCTGGCCGCCCTGGAACTGGCCGCCGCTATCTACACCAAACTGCTGAATTGGCCTGGGGTCTTCATCGGCCTCTTTTTCAGCCTCTCCTTGTTGATCTCTTTGGGCGCACTGCGCCGCCCAGGCAACGGCGCTTACTTCTTCTTGACGATGGTCAGCTACAGCGTGGCGCTCTTGGGCGCTTACCTCTTTCAACGGTTGGTCCTCCTGAAATCTCCCCTTGTGCTTTGGAACATTTTTTACTATTTTCTCCTCTATGTCTGGCCGGGCATCCTGGCGGCGCTCTGTGCAGCTCTTCTTCGCGCGCTGCTGCGGCCAACCCCGTCTCCCTCTTTAGCGCCCCTGCGGCGGCAGGCTGAGCTGCACCGCCGCGTGCAGCGCCGCGCTGAGGGCGCCGGACCGGGAACCGCCCGCCCCCTGCGCCTCGAGCAGGAGATGCGACGGCGGGCAACGAGACGAAAAGAGAAACAGTGAGATGATCGATTTCCTCAAAGTGCTCAGCGTCTTTCTCCTGGTGATCTTCTTGATTGCCCGGAGATGGAACCTTGGCCTGATCATGCTGATCGGCGCCTTCCTGCTCTCTCTGCTCTTCTCGATGGGCCTTTGGCCCTGGCTGAAGGTGGCCTTCTTCAGCGCGATTGCCCCCGCCACCCTCAGTTTGGTGGGCGCCCTGGTGCTGATCCAATTCCTGGAGGCGACCTTGCGCAAGACCGGCTTGCTGGAGCAGATGGTTGCTTCCTTGAAACGCTTGGTTCGAGACCGTCGCTTGGTGATGGCTTTTCTGCCCGCCTTCCTGGGTTTTCTTCCCTCAGCCGGGGGCGCCCGCTTCTCCGCCCCCCTGGTGGCTGAAGCCGGTCGCGACTTGGAGTTCTCTCCGGCGAGGAAAGCTTTCATCAACTACTGGTTTCGGCACATCATGGAACCGGTGGTGCCGATTTATCCGGGCATTATCCTTGCTTCCGGCATCCTCATGATCCCTATCGGCAGCCTTCTCCTTTACAATGTGCCTCTCACCTTGGCTGCCCTCGCTGCCGGCATTCCCCTGGCCTTCGCTGGGTCCAAGCTAGGGCCTACCACGCCGGCCGACAAAAACCGGCGGGCTGACTTGACTCGACTCTTCTTCGCCCTCTTGCCGGTGATCCTGGTGATGATCCTGGTGCTGATCTTTCAGGTCGACCTGGTTCTCTCACTCCTCTTGGTCTTGCTCCTCCTTTTCCTTTGGGCTGCACGGAAGCGGGGCTGGAAGGGGGACGACCTCTGGCGGATGATGCGCGAGTCCTTCTCGCTGAACATCGTTTTCCTGGTGTTTGGCGTCTTCATCTTTAAGGATACGCTCACCCAAAGCGGAGCGGTTCAGCAGCTCACCTCTTTCTTCCAGTCGGCTGGGGTTCCGGACCTCTTCCTGATCACTTTCCTCCCCTTCTTTGTCGGACTGCTCACGGGAGTGACACCAGCCTTCGTTGGGGTGACATTCCCTCTGTTGATGGGCCTCTTCGGCAATCCCATCCAGCTTTCCATGGTCTCCTTGGCCTATGGCTGGGGCCTGGTGGGGGCGTTTCTTTCCCCAGTACACCTCTGTCTGGTGCTGACGCTGGAGTATTTCCATGCCGATTGGGGAAAGCTCTATCGCCTCTTGATCCCCGCTTGCCTCTTCTTCGGGCTGGTCGCTTTCTTGATGACGCTGATCTGGTAGGACAACCGGAAGGAGCTGCCAACCCGCCGATCGTGGTTTCGGCCGGTTTGAAGACGGAAGCGTGATTTCCTTCGTCAAATGAGGGAAGGGCATCTAGGGGGACAAATTATACCTCCGGTCAATCCGGAAATGCGTCCCCATGGATGCTGAAATCTGTCTCCATAGCACGCCCAAGAAGGAAAGGATCACGATGGACCGGATTCAGAATCGGATCGATACATTCAGCGAGCGCGTCGGCAGTATGCGCCGGAACGATTGGCACTATTTCCTGCGGGAGGTGGAGCAACTGGACGGCGCCTATGTGACGGTAAGAGGGCGGCGGATGCTGATGATGGCCTCCTACTCCTACTTGGGCTTGATCGGTCACCCTCGCATTCAGGAGGCTGCCGAGCAAGCCTTGCGCCGCTACGGCACAGGCACGCACGGGGTGCGCATACTGGCGGGAAGCTTGCCCGTCCACCGCGAGTTGGAGGAGACGATCGCCCGCTTCAAGGGAACCGAGGCGGCTATCGCTTTTGCCTCCGGTTACGGCACTAACCTGGCCACTATCTCCGCTCTGGTCGGGCGCAACGACCTGGTCATCTGCGACAAGCTGGACCACGCCTCCATTGTTGACGGCTGCCAGCTCTCCGGGGCGCGTTTCCTCCGCTTCAGTCACAATGACCCGGAGGCCTTGCGCGAGCAGTTGGAACGCGTCAAGGGAGAGGATTGCGGCAAACTGGTGTTGGTCGACGCAGTCTACTCGATGGACGGCGATGTGTCTCCCCTGCCGCAACTAGTGGAATTATGCCGTGAATACGGCGCCTGGCTGATGGTCGACGAAGCTCATTCCCTGGGCGTCTTGGGGAAGACGGGACACGGCATCGAGGAGCACTTCGCCATGCC
>JAPLHV010000137.1 GCA_026389455.1 Coprothermobacterota bacterium | reverse complement strand
GATTTTGGATTGATGATTTGAAGACTATCCAATCAAAAATCTGCAATCAGCAATCAGCAATGTTTTGACCCCGGAAAGGAGCGCGAGATGAGCTCGTTGTGGCAGTGGCTGGAAGAGTTCTGGGGAAAGATCCAGATCCCCTCGCTGGCACTGAATATCCTCGATGTACTCATCATCGCGGTTCTTTTTTACTTGCTCTTCCTGCTGATTAAGCGAACGCGGGCTTTTCAGCTCTTTCAGGGCTTGACCGTGGGAATCATCGTCATGCTGTTGGCCTCGGTGGCGGCCGGTTGGATTGGCTTGACTACGCTGGAGTGGGTGCTGCGCACCATTGTGGCAATGCTGGTAGGCACTTTGCCGTTGGTGCTGGCCATCATCTTCCAGCCGGAACTGCGTCATTTTCTGGCACGGATCGGCCGCGGCGGCTTCATCGGGCACAATCATTCGCAGGAAGCCGTGGTCGACCAGGTGGTCGCCGCTGTGCGGCACATGAGCGCTGATCGGATCGGCGCGCTGATCGTCCTGGAGAAGGCCTCCGGCTTGGTCGAGATTGCCGAAAGCGGCGTGCAGCTCGATTCTCTGGTTTCCGCAGACACGCTGGAGTCGATCTTTTTTCCGAACTCTCCTTTGCACGACGGAGCTGTCTTAATTCGCGGGAACCGCATTGAAGCGGCCCGGGTGATGATCCCCTTTCCTGACTCAGTGCCGGGAGGGGAAGGTCTGGGGACGCGCCACAATGCTGGTCTGAGCCTCTCGCGCGACAGCGATGCCCAGGTAATCATCGTTTCCGAGCAAACCGGCATGGTCTCCCTGGCCCGGGAGGGGAAGCTGCAACGGGGTATCAAACCGGATCGGCTGCGGGGTGAACTGCTGCGAAGCTTCAAATCGCCGGAACAAGGGGAGGCGCCGTGAGGAGGATCCTGCGCGCATTGACCTCCAACGGGAACCTGAAGCTGCTCTCTTTGCTCTTGGCCCTCTTCCTTTGGGTATACGTGGTGACGGCTGAGGCTCCTCAGTTGGAACGGGTGCTGCCTATCTCTGTGAGTGTGGAGAATCTGGGTGAAGGGTTAGCAGTGGCTCAACTTCCCCCCACTGTCTCGGTCCGCCTGCGGACCCCGGTGCGGATGGAGATCAACCCTGAAAACCTCACCGCATGGGTGGACTTGAAAGGGCTGGGAGAGGGGAGCTGGACCATCCCGGTGTCAGTCAAGCCGATCCCCGGCGCCACTCTGATGGAGACCCGCCCAGACTCGGTCAACCTGCTGGTGGAGAAGGTGGAGACGAAGACCCTGACCGTGGAGATCGTCTACTTCGGACAACTGCCGCAAGGTTTCACGCTGGGGCCGTCCTCCACCATCGAACCAGCGACAGTCAGTCTAAAGGGATCCCGCAGCGAGCTGCAAGTGGCACAACGGGCCGTCGCCCCGATCAACCTCTCCCAAGTGCGCAGCCAAATCAGTCAAACCGCTATCGTGCAAGTGGTTGATCCGGAGGGGATCACCCTTACAGGTCAGCAAGCCGAGCCATCCACGGTGAACGTTTCCATTCCAATCAACCTGGCCTCTCTCTTCAAGACAGTGCCGATCAAGGCTGATCTTCGAGGGGCGCTGGCTTCCGGCTTCTTGGTGAAGCAAGTCCTGGTGAATCCTTCTATCGCCACACTGGAGGGAACGATTGATTCGTTGGATCGCGTCTCTTCATTGTTCACCTTACCGATCCCTTTGAACGGACAATCGACCGATTTTCTCACGTGGTCCAACCTGGATCTCACCGAATTCACAGGAGGCGCGTTGGAGGTGCGCCTCGTGGATCCGGGTCCGGTCCAAGTAGAAATTCAAGTGGAACGATCCGGCCAAGCCCAGTTCGAGATCTCCATCGTCGCTCAGGGGGGAAGCGACGGGGTCAGGCTAGTGCCACCCAGCGTGCGGATCCTGGCGGGAGGGCCGCAATCGGTGATCGATAGTTTGAGCGTTGCTGATTTCACGGCCACTGTCCAAGTCGGCGGTCTATCACCGGGTTCATATATGCTGTGGGTTAAGGTACAGCCGCCTCCCGGCGTGTTTCTGACACAAGTGGCCACACCGACAGTGGAGGCGAGGATAGAATGACCATGAAAGGGAAGATGTTCGGCACCGATGGAGTGCGCGGCGTCGCCAATTACGATTTGACAGCCGGGCTGGCTCTGCAACTGGGCCGTGCCTTGGGTTTCTCTCTGCAAGAGCGCGATGAACTTGATAGCCCGCGGCAACTTGATAGCCCACGGCAACTTGATAGCCCGCGGCAACTTGATAGCCCGCGGCAGCGTGTTCCTGGAAAGCCACTGGTACTGGTAGGGAAGGATCCGCGCCTCTCTTCGGATATGATCGAGCAGGCATTTTGCGCCGGTCTTCTCTCCAGTGGCGTGCGCGTCGGTTTATTGGGAATTATCACCACTCCGGCTCTCTCCATCCTGGTGAAGGAATACCGTGCCCAGGCCGGGGCGATGATCTCGGCCTCCCACAATCCGATCGACGACAACGGCATTAAGATATTCGGGGCGGACGGCTGCAAACTGAGCGACCCGGAAGAGTCACGAATCGAACAGGTATTCGCTTCACAACCACTCGAGGGGCCACGTTTCCCGGCTTCCTACGAGATCCTGTCCGAGGGGGCTGAGCGCTACCGCGCCTTCTTGCAGCGCTTTTCGCCCCCGCGCATTCCCCCGCTACGCTTGGTCTTGGACTGTGCCTGGGGTTCCACCAGCCTCTTTGCACCGGAGATCTTCCGCCGGCTTGGAGCGGAGGTGGAAGCGCTGCATTCCGTTCCCGACGGCCAACGAATCAATGTACACTGCGGCGCGACGCGGCCTGAGGTGTTGAAAGAGGCGGTTAAGAGACGAGGCGCCGATCTCGGGTTCACCTTCGACGGGGATGGCGACCGGTTGATGGCAGTTGATCGCACCGGCCGGCTGGTAGACGGAGATGTCGTCCTCTGCGCCTACGGGTTGCAACGCCTGCGCAAAGGCGCCTTGCCTGGTCAAGTCGTGGTCGGGACTGTAATGAGCAACATGGGCCTGGAATTGGCCCTGGCGAAAGAAGGGGGAAAGCTCCTGCGCGCAAAGGTGGGTGACCGCTATGTCCTTGAGAAGATGAAGGCAAGCGGCGCCGTCATCGGGGGGGAACAGTCCGGGCACGTCATCTTCAGCGAGATCTCACTGGCCGGGGATGGCATCCTCACTGCCTTGATGCTTCTCAACTTGATCGTCGAGACCGGACGCGATCTCAGCGAGTTGGGTTGCGAGCTTGTGCATGTGCCACAGGTTCTGCTCAACGTGCGCGCTGAGCGGAAGGAGTTCCTGGAACAGGATCAACCTGTACAAGAGGCCATAGCGGAAGCGGAGCAGAGGTTGGCCGGACGGGGTCGAGTGCTGGTACGCTCCTCCGGCACCGAGAAACTGGTGCGGGTGATGGTGGAAGCGATGGACGAAGGAGAGGCCCTGCATGAAGCAAAAGAACTAGCCGGCTTGATTGAGGACCGGCTGGCAGGCTGACAGTACACCCTGCCGGGGGCTATCTACCTGCCGGGGGCTATCTACCTGCCGGGGGCTACTAACATTGCTGATTGATGATTGCAGATTTTTGGCTCTTTCTCATTTCAAGTGGGTAACCTACCAGCCTGCGGCAGCATGTCTAATCCAGCTTCCCTGTAATTAGCCCCCGGCAGGGTGTTCATGGCGATGATGATCTTCAAGAGTCTGGTCGGTCTCAGGAAAGCCGGCAATCTCAGGAGTGGTCTTGGTCCCAGGGACGGTCACAGTCTCAGGTTTGCCGCACTGGGGCGCCGCGGTCCCAGGGATAGCAGTAGTCGCGGGGATATGGTTTACGCCGTATTGGTTCTCGTAGGGGCGGGTTTGAAACCCGCCCAGGCACGGGCGGTCTCAGCGTAGTGTTGCCTCATTCTCCAGAACACCCTGCCGGGGGCTATCGAGCTGCCGGGCGCCAGTAAGAGCTATGCACGCGTCGCCCCAACGGGGACTATCAAACTGAAGCTGGTTGACTTGTTGCCGTCAGCCTTGCTGATCCGGGAGACCTTGTTTCTAGACATGCTGCCGCAGGCTGTTCTGTAGACATGCTGCCGCAGGCTGTTCTGTACCCACTCATTTTGAGAAAGAACCAGATTTTTGATTGGAAAGTCTTCAAATCAGCAATCCAAAATCCAAAATCGGCAATCTTTTCAGATGTCATGGATCGCATCTATAACTAGTACTGCGGCAGGCTGTCAACTCTCCTGCAAGGCGAGCCGGATCCGTTCGACGAGGGTAGGGGGGACTTCATTCTCGTGGAGCGTCTGCAGCACTACTGTCTGGAAGTGCAGCTCGTAGTAGAAACGGCGCAGGCAATCCACGCAGGCGCGCATGTGCAACTCGAACCGGACCTTCTCTCCCTCATCCAGCTCATGGTCCAGGTAACGATAAAGAGTTTCGATCTCTTCATGACAATGCATCAGGCATAAACCTCTTCCTGGTAAGTATTCCGCAGCTTGGCTTGAAGGATGCGGCGGGCGCGGAAAAGACGAGACATCACCGTTCCTAGGTTGGCTCCGGTGATCGAAGCGATTTCCTTGTAGGAGAAACCTTCCGAGGCAAGCAGGAAGGTCAAGCGGTAGGAGTCGGGGAGTCCCTCGATGGCTTTGCGGATATCCTCATCTAACAGCGAATCAAAGAAGGCTTTCTCCGGATTGGGCTCGAAGCCTTCCTGGTTCTCGATGGGAACCATCGGCGGTTCCTTGGCATGTTTGTGGTAGTCGTTGATGAAGATATTGGTCATAATCTTGAAGATCCAGGCCTTAAACGAAGTTCCCGGTTGATATTTATCGTAGAAATTGTAAGCGCGAAAGACCGCGTTTTGCACTAGATCTTCAGCGTCATGTTGATTTCGCGTCAAACGCAAGGCAGTGCGGAAGAGCATGCTCATCAGAGGGAAGGCTTCCTTCTCGAACTCTTTCCTCCTGGCGGCTATCCGCTTTTGTTTTTCCGGATCGTCTCGATTTGGCTCTTCCATTCCTCGATTCCAAGGTGGGCTGCTTTGCCCACGAAATTCTCCCGCATTCGGCGCAGAGCTGGCAAACAGCGGAAGGCGGTTTGCCAGTCGAATGCCTTTTCGTTGGAGATAGAGCGGTCCGGTTGGGAAATAATCTCCCGGTGAAAGCCGACCAACGGCCAAGTCATATGGAGCTGCCGGATCCAGTCTAGAGCGGCTGGGCCTGGAGGCAGCCGGAAGAGATAGGTGGCATACCCCTCTTCTACCGAAGTTACTTCAAGGGCCAGCAGATCACCGGGGTCGGAACCTCCGATTGCCTTGGAGGAGCTCAAACGGACCGATAGCCAGGTCAACGGGCCTTCCCCTTCACTGAAAGCGGGAACGGGGGCGATCCCCCACCAAGCTTGATCCGGCGTGGACAGTTCCATCAGCGCTGCCAGATAGGGTGAACGCTCCTCGCTTTGGAAGGAGACGAGGAGACGGTCCCAAGGGAGGGTGATTCGCAGCAAGCCGACCAGTTGCGCTTTGAGGTCGGAGAGAGCATTCTCGGCGCATTTGCAGAACTCCTCGCTGCGATGAGCCAACTGCTCGCAGGATAGCGACCCACTAAGCGTGGCGATCGTCACCGTGTATTGTGACGGATCGAAGCGAACTTCCTGCCAGAGCCGCAGCGGCCAAGCCAGGAGCCCTCCTTCTTCCAGGAAAAGAAGGAGAAGGGAGGGGTAAAGAATCGCTTCCCCCCGGCTTTGACCGCCCGTCCAGTGAAAAATCCCGGGGAAAGGGCCTAACCCGTTCATCCCTGTCAGGAAGAGCCCAACCCGAGCAGCTTCCTGCCAAGCTTTTCGCATGGCCGCGGAGGCCTCTCCCGCTTGCCGCCCGAATTCTGTCAGGTCGGCGCGGAGATCCGCTGTGCGAAGTGTCAACCCATAAGAGCCGCCAGCTGGATCAGGCGGCTTGCAGCCGCTCAACATAGAGAAGGGGATGGAAGTGGGGAGGCCTCGTGATGGAATGATCAGTAGCCCATCTTCCTCGACGGCCAGCTTTCCCTGACCTTCCTCGACATGCCCGTTCCCTTCCATGCGGTAACAACAAGGGAACATGCGCTATCCCAGGTTCATCCCGCATTCCGGGCAAAACTTGGCCTTTCCTGCGTCAGCTCCACAGCGAGGGCAGATCTTCTTCACCACTAGAGGCGCCCCGCACTCCGGGCAAAACTTCCCGCCTTGCGTTTCTGCGCCACAACTGGGGCAGGTTGCCAGAGAAGGGGTGTCCAAGTCAAAAACGACGGTCAGATCTTTGCCGCGAATTTTCTCCCGAATCTGCTCGATGGTG
>JAPLHV010000019.1 GCA_026389455.1 Coprothermobacterota bacterium | reverse complement strand
TACCGCCTTCCTGGAGAGAAAGCACCCCCAGGGCTTCCAGGAAGTGGCCTTGATCTTTGAACCGACCGGCCCCTACTCCTGGGAACTGGTCAGTCTCTGCGCCAGAAGACAGATCCGTTGCCACATCATTCCCCCCAAACGAGGACATCACTTCCGTCAGGCCCTCGGGCAGCGCTCCAAGAACGATCCCATCGATGCCCGCATGCTCACCGCCTTCCAGGTACTGCTGAAAGAGGAAGACTGCCGGGTTCCGGTCCACGATCTGGCCCGGGAAACCCTCCAACGCTACCTGGCGGCTTATCAGCTGGTGCAGAAGAGCAGGGTTCAGTTCAGCAACCAGCATCATGCCCTGAAGACCGATCGGCGAACTGGCTGAGAGGCTCCATGATCAAGAGAAGCGGTTGCTTGGGGAGATGGTCCAGTTCGTCTTGGAGGAAGAGCAGTTGTGCCAGGATTACCAGCTCCTGCAGACCATCCCCGGGGTGGGACCGCTGACGGCTATCGTCTTGCTCTACCTGGAACTGACCTACCCAGAGGCCAACTCCCAACAGATGGTCGCTCTGGTGGGATTGGACCCCCGTGAGCGTCAGTCCGGGAGTTCGTTGAACAAGCCCAAGCGGATCAGCAAGAACGGGGATGCCATGGCTCGCCGGACCTTCTTCCTGGCCTCATTGACAGCTGGTCGACTGAACGAACCCTTGGCTGCTTTCAAGCAGCGCTTAGTGGCCGCCGGGAAGCCGAAGAAAGTGGCCCAGGTAGCTGTGGCTCGCAAACTCCTGCGCCAAGCCCATGCCATTTATCGTACCAAGCGGCCCTTTCATGGGACTCCTGAGAGAACTGCCTTGGCTGACCTGTCTCGAATGGTCGGGGAAGTGGAGGTCGATGATGAGGTCAGGGGACTTGACATGGCATACAGCATCTGAACGCAGTGAAGCATCTGGAGCTCGTTTTGAAACCAAAACCGCAAAGGCGAGATCTTTCTCTTCGCTCAAGATGATAAAAAGGGGGCTCAAGATGACAGGGAACCTTTCAGGGACGTTGTTCAATTGTCAACTTAGCCTCACGATACGCTGTGCTGGTGTCTGAACTGACATGTCTAATTCCCTGGCTGGTTGCTGATCGCACGGCATACTTAAGCGCTAGTCGTACGTTAGCCAAGCTCTGATTGCCGGTCTATAACCGCCGCTAAGACCATCGGCCTACAAAGTTCTCTCGATTCACGCTCACCCGCAAGCTCTCCTGCTTCCTGCCTCAGCGTACAACTCTATCCTGGAGAGAGATGACCGGCGGAACTTCAGAGCCCGGTCGCGCAACGCCTCCATGTTGCCATCATGAAGCTCCCTTATTCGTTGTCGAAATAGTCTGGGGGCACATCCTCAAAGCCCGTCCAACTGAACCAATCCTGCAGCTCGAAAAAGACCGCCCAGCGGTTAATCATGGCGATGTCGCCCGAATAGTCATTGCGGTATTCCCTGGCGGTGATCTCGGCCAGCTCTTTTCCTCTATTGATATAGACGGAGCCGCTGTAGGGGCTGACCAAGTTTTGGCCTATATGCAGACCAACAAGGCGGAAGTAACAATAGCTCATGGTATTGGAAGCCGCTACGATTTTCGCTGAAGCGCGCCTGCTGATCTGGGAATCTAGCCCTTTCAGCGCCTCAATCCGCTGGAGCTGAAGGGAGATCTGCTGGCAAGAGCGGAGGTCGGGAAAATCGTCGTACAGCCAATATTCAATCATGATGTCGGGCGGCATGCTGACGAGCTGTTGCACCAGACCCTGATACTGGGTATTGATCAGGCCGACCAGCTTTTCAATGGGCATGCTCTGGGCAAGTTCTGGAATGTCCTCCACTATTTGCAACAGGGCAGTATTGTGATTCTCCTCGCTGAGCTTGGGGATCAACCTCTCTCTTTCGGGCACACTCCACATTCGCAAGACGTGGCCGCATTCATGCGCGACCAGGTGGTTGAGCGCCTGGCCATGCGTGGGATTGAAATAGATGATGTGCGCAGGCATTCCGCCGCGAGCCAGTTTAAGTGGCGCGTGAACGAGGAGATCTCTCTTTTCGCGGAACTCGAAGCCCTTGCCGGTGGAAGAAGAGACACTATCCAGAATAGACTGGACGGATGGCAGGAGGGTTGGTTTCATGCCGTTCCCATCTCGCTGCTGAAAAGGCGCTGGGTTATTGCTTGATCCAATCGTTCATCGATGCCCTTGTTCATTGGAACCAACCTTCTTGAGAAATGCGGCCCTTTGCCGGGATTGCCTGCATTTATTATGCCAGACGACGCTTCCCGAAGCTACAAAGGAGAATCAGGGAAAGTTGCATTGCAGTTGTTCCGTAAGAATTAATGAGCTAAGTGTGGTTAACATGTCCCTGGTCTTCACTGTAGATAAGTCGCAATTGGACGAGTGCATTGGGACGTTATCATCCAATCGCGTGCGCCTGATTTTGGTTTGCCTTCAGTTGGCGGTTGATCCGCGCGAAACGGAATAACCCAGACGAACTGGAAATGTCGACAAAAGCGAGGCAGTTTGGCTGGATTGGGCGTTGTCGCTGTCGATCAAGGCAGCGATCTTGTGGCGGAAAGAGACGAGATTTGTTCCTCTGTTCGCGGCCGAAAGTGACGAAAGAGTCGCCACCAATGGAGCTTTGAAAGTAGGCGTGATTAGCTGCACTGGATCGACACCATTTTCTCCCTAAAGGATGGCGTAGTTGCTGCCGGGCAGTGCCCGCACGAGGCCCTTCACTTCCAGCATGGAGAGCAAGGCAAGCGTTTTGGATGCGGGCCAAGGGCAGCGGGAAACGATCTCCTCCAGGGAGAGTGGGGCGGCAGCGAGCAGTTGTTGCAACTGCTCCTCCTCGGCGGAGAGGGCCGGCTGGGGGATTTGCGGCGCTATCGACAAGAGTTCCAGTCTGAGCTCCTCCAAGACATCCTCGGCCTTCTCCACGAGCTTGGCGCCCTGCTTGAGAAGGCGGTGGCAGCCGACCGACTGCGGAGAGGTAATCGGCCCGGGGACAGCGAACACCTCTATTCCCAGGTCGAGGGCAAAGTCGGCAGTCAGCAGCGTACCGGATCGTTCCCCTGCTTCGACCACCAATACCCCCAAAGAGAGGGCTGCGATGAGGCGGTTGCGAGCGGGAAAATGCCAAGGCGCCGGCTCGATAGGCGGCGGATACTCGCTCACCAGCAGTCCGGAGGATAGCACTCGGCGGGCCAACCCCACATTCTCGGGCGGGTAGAGGCGCTGAAACCCCGAGCCGAGAATGGCCCAAGTGCGCCCACTGTTTTCCAGGGTCGCCCGATGCGCTTCCGCATCCAAACCACGGGCCAGCCCGGAGACGATGATCAATCCGGCGCGTGTCAAATCACCCACCAATCGAGCTGTTACTTGCCGGCCGTAAAGAGAGGGTTGACGAGTGCCCACCACCGCCAAAGCTGCTCCTTCCAATGTCCCCTTTCCCCACAGGTAAAGCCAGGAAGGCGGGTCGGAAAGGTGCTCCAGGCAAAGCGGGTAGCCTGCCTCTCCCCGCCAAAGCAAACGCACTCCCTGGGCGCGGCACCAGGATACGGTCTCCTCCACCTTTTTCCAGTCAGGTTCTCGCAGCCATTGGGAAGCCGCCTCAGGCAGGGCCAGCTCTCCGATCAACTGCTTGGCACGGGAAAAAACCATGGCCGGGTCGCTGCGGACGAGGATATCCTGAATGCGTTTGGCAGAAAGGTAAGCGGCCAGGAATGTAACGGCGAACTTGGTTTTCTCTTCTTCTAGATCCAATCGACAGCTCCCCGGTATTGCAAGGCCTCAGCCAAGTGAACCAGGCGAATCCGTTCTTGGCTATCCAGGTCAGCGATGGTTCGAGCCAACTTGAGGGTGCGATCAAAAGAACGCGCGGTCAGCAGTAAGCGGTCTGCCGCCTGGCGGAGAAAAGCCTGCTCACTGGAGTCGAGAGCGCAGAAACGGCGCAATAGCTTCCCTCCAAGCTGTGCGTTGGTGCGGATGCCGAAGGGTGCATAACGCTCGGCCTCTAAAGCGCGGCAGCGCGCGACTCGGCCGGCAATGGCCGCGGAAGGTTCCCCGCCGCCATCTCCTGTCAATTCCTCTAAAGAGAGCGGGGGGACTTGCAGGTGAATGTCGAAGCGATCCCAGATCGGCCCGGAGACCTGATTCCAATAACGCCTCACTTCCCCCGCGCCGCAGCGGCACTCGCGCCTCGGATCCAGCCGGAAACCGCACGGGCAGGGGTTCATCGCAGCTACCATCATCACCTGGGCGGGAAAGACGGCTGTTCCATGCACACGGGTGATCTGGACGCGCCCATCTTCCAGCGGTTGGCGCAAGGCCTCCAGCACGTCGCGTCGAAACTCGGGGAATTCATCCAGGAAGAGAACCCCATGGTGGGCAAGGGAGAGCTCCCCGGGCACTGGATTGCTCCCTCCTCCAACCATCCCGGCATAGGAAGTGGTGTGGTGTGGGGCGCGGAAGGGGCGGCTGGTGAGAAGCGCTTTCTCCTTGGAGAGCAAGCCGCAGATGGAGTACACCTCGGAGACCTCCAGGGCTTCCTCGAAGGTCATCGGCGGCATCACTGTCACCACCCGACGGGCCAGCATGGTCTTTCCGGCGCCGGGACTGCCTACCATGATGAGATGATGATTGCCAGCCACAGCCACTTCCAAGGCACGCTTGGCCGTCTCCTGGCCGCGGATCTCGGCGAAGTCGATGACTTGAGACGGTTCTTGGCCATAGGCGGTCCAATCCGGGGCTTCCAGGGGTGGGATGACCAAATCGCCTCGAAGGAAATCCACTGCCTGTCTTAAGGTAGAGACTGGGAAGACGGAGGTTCCTTGCACCAAAGCCGCCTCCATCGCCCCCTCGGCGGGGAGCAAGAATCGCTGGTAGCCGGCGCCTCGGGCCCGTCGAACGATTGGCAAGATACCCCGCACCGTCTTCACTTCGCCGGAGAGAGAAAGCTCTCCCAGGACCACCAGACCGTCTTGGCACAGGGAGTCAATCTGACCTGTGGCCAAGAGAAGGGAGAGAGCGATGGGAAGGTCAAAGAGAGGGCCTTCCTTGCGCAAGTCGGCGGGGGCTAGGTTGACAGTGATCCGGCAGAGGGGAAAGTCATATCCGCTGTTGTGAACCGCCGCGCGCACACGCTGGCGCGACTCCTGCACGGCGGCATCGGGAAGGCCGACGATGGTGAAGCTGGGGAGGCCGGAACTAGCATCTACCTCCACCTCGGCAGGGATGGCAGAGAGTCCGTCCAGCACATAGCTGGTCACTTTCCCGGGCATTATTCGTCCTCCACCGCGTTTTCCAAGTGAGTGATCTCTTTAACTCGCCCCTCCTGGTCCAAGATGATAGCGACCAGGTCAATCCGATAGGAAGCCTTGGGATGCTCGCTCCGCATCATGTACAGGAAAGCGGCTCGGCGCAGGCGCGCCTGCTTGGCCGGGGTGAGCGCCTCCAAGGGGTGCCCGGCCGAGAGGGAGCGGCGCGATTTCACTTCGACGAAGACCAAGGTCGCTCCACTCCGGCAGACGAGATCGATCTCTCCCCAGCGTGAGCGGACATTCCGCTCTACCAGGCGGTACCCTTTGCGCAGGAGAAAGCGGAGGGCCGCTTCCTCACCGGGTGCGCCGCTGAGCCTCGAGAAGGGAGAGCTGCTCATGGTAGGCGCGAACAGGGGCGAAGCGTGTTCGATGTTCTGGGGTAGGACCGAGACGGGAAAGGGCTTGCCGGTGTTCGGGAGTGCAATAGCCCTTGTGACGAGCGAAGCCGTAACCTGGGTAGATACGATCCAGTTCTATCATGCGACGGTCGCGGGTGACCTTGGCCAAGATGGACGCAGCCGCAATGGAAGCGCTCTTGGCATCGCCGCGGATGATCGCTTCTTGTGGGAAGGGGAACAGGCCTGGGATGACCCATTTCCCGTCCACCAGAAGGATCGGCGGGTTTCGACCCATGGCGCATACAGCCCGACGCATTGCCAAGAAGGTGGCTTGGTGCATCGAACAGAAAGCCATCTCGGCTGTTTCCACCACGCCAACACCCCAGGCTAAGGCAGAGCCGATCACTTCCTGGTAGAGGATTTCCCGGCGGCGCGCAGACACCTGCTTGGAGTCGTTCACTCCCAAGGCAGGGTGAATCCGATCGAAGAGGACTGCAGCGGCTGCCAACGGCCCGGCCATTGGCCCTCGACCTGCCTCATCAACGCCGCAAACAGCGCTGTAGCGTGAAACGTAGGGATGATCGAAAAGCCAGAGTGGGGATTCCTCTAGAGGGTCCACTTGAAATGGAGAAATGGCCAGAAGAGTAAGATGGTCTTACCTTCCATGGCACTGATCGAGACGGGCCCGAAATTGCGCGAGTCGGAGCTGTTTAAGCGATTGTCTCCCATGCAGAAGACCATTCCTTTGGGAATCTCCAGGTGATTGTAGCGACCCCCCGTGGTCTGACCTTTGGCGTACGGCTCGACCAAGGGCGTGCCATTGATCTTCACCTGCCCATCCTGGATATCGATAGTCTCCCCGGGCAGCCCGATCACGCGTTTGACATAATCCCGATCGGATCCGTTGGGCGGGATGAAAACTACCACATCCCCGCGTTGCGCGGCACCCAGCTTGTAGGCGAGCTTGCTGACGAGGATGAAGTCCCCTTCCGTCAAAGTGGGGACCATCGAGCTGAGGTGGACCTCGTAGGGCTGTACGACGAAAGTGCGCAGAATGAGCGCCAAGATGAGGGCGATGACGATCGTCTCCACCCATTCCCAGATCACCGAACGCTTCTTCTTTGGCGCCGCGCCGGTTTGAATAGGGGCAGCCTCGACAGTCCGAACCGACCCATCGTCACTCTCGGCAGGTTCGGCTTGGGGGACTTCTTCCTCGATCGTCGAAGGGACAGCAAAAACAGGCGACTCTGCATAACTGTCGCTATTCGATTTGGTGGGGGTTTCACGAGCCGGAATGACGGCCGCCAGCTCCTCGAGCTTACTGCCCAGAGGGCTGTTTTCGGGCTGCACTGATCTTTCTCTCTTTTCCGATCTTCTGTCGCAAGTAGTAGAGTTTGGCGCGCGCCGCGCGGCCGCGCCGCGTAATCTCGATTTTCGCCACGGCCGGAGAGTTCAGGAAGAAGACCTTCTCCACTCCGATCCCAAAGGAAATCTTGCGCACGGTGAAGGTCTCCAGATTGCTATGTCCCTTGCGGGCGATGACAGCGCCCTCGAAAGCCTGAACACGCTCCTTGCCACCCTCCACGATTCGCACATATACCTTCAAGGTATCGCCGATATTAAACTCAGGGAGGTCCTCCCGTTTATCTCCACCCAATCGGGCCAAATCCATTTCGTTGTACTCCTTTCAAGTCCTGACGATCTTCTAATCGGCTTATGCTACCAAGTTTCCATGCGCCCTTCAAGCCGCTGATCCTTTCCCAATAGCCTTTTCCGGCATACGCCGGCAGAACAGGTTTCAGTGCGAGCGAAATATGCGGTCAACGATGATGCTGGCGGCGCTGCGCACGGAGAGATGATTGTAATCGGAAGTTGCTGCGATGGGCTCTAGAAAATAATCGCAACTGGTCATCTCGTTGGGCTCGATGCCCCAGCCTGTGCCAAAAGCCAACAGACAGGGGGCTTTGCGCCGTCGCAGCTTGTGCCGCAGCGCCGGGTAGGAGAGGTTGCGCCAATCAGAGCGAGCGTCGGTGTAGACGGTCCAGGGCAAGAGACCACAGCAGCCCTCCAGGTCCACTGCCGCATCCGTCAGGTTACTCACTACCCTGACCAGGCCCATTGCCTCGCGACGGTCCGGGTTCATCTCCCCACCTTTCCCATCGCGCCAGTAAGCCAGGATGCGATGGGCAACGAGGCGCTGGCTCTGGTAGGGATGCACCAAGTAGAAACGAGGAAGGCGGTAGGTGCGTGCCAGCCGGGCCAGATCGTGCAGGTCAAAATTGGTCAGGTTGGTGCAAGTCACTTGGCCGGAACGGCTGCGAATGGGCCAATGCAGAAGGGCGATAGCCAACTCAGCCACCGGACCCTCCCAGGAGAGCGTCGATCTCTGTGCGCAAAGCGCGCAACAACTTTCGATCCTCTTGGCCCAGGGGGGTATCGCAGATGAGGTCAGGACGAAAGAGGAGGGTTCGCAGCAGCGAGTCTTTCCGGCGCCATTGATTAATGCGAGCATGGTGGCCGGAAAGGTAGACTTCCGGCACGGGGAGTGTAGCCGGTCTGGTGAACTGAGCGTATTCCAGCAAGCCGGCGCAGAAGGATTCACTCTCCAACGAGTCGGTGTTCCCCAGCACGCCTGGCAGCAAACGGCTGGTGGCGTCGACCACCAGCATCGCCGGCAGCTCTCCACCCAATGTCACAAAGTCACCCACCGACAGCTCCAGATCGGCCAGTGCGCGCACACGGTCGTCTATCCCCTCGTAATGCCCACAGACCAGGCAAATCTCCTCTCGGGCAGCCAATGCCAGTGCCTGGGATTGGTCGAAACGCTCCCCGGCAGGTCCCAATAAGACCGTGTAAGGGGGGTGACCCAGCTCAGTCGCGAGGTCTTCCCAAGCCCGCAGAATGGGGGCTGCCAGCATCACCATGCCCGGTCCTCCACCGAAGGGATAATCGTCGGTGGAGCGGTGGCGGTCCTGGGTGAAGTCTCGCAAGTTATGCGCCACGATCTGCAGCCGCCCTTCTCTGACTGCCCGCTCCAGGATGGAGTAACGACTCAAAGAGGAGATGATCTCCGGGAAGACGGTGAGCAGGTCAAACCTCACTGAACCAGGCTCCAGGCCTCCACCACGATTCGACGATCTTCTCTTTCGATGGCCCGCACAGCGCTTTTCAAGGCAGGGATCAGGATTTGACTTTCCTCCGCTGTGCGCACGACGAGGACATCATTGGCCGGCATGCTCCAAACTTCAGTCAGCCGGCCGATAGCCTGGCCTTCCGTGGTGACGACAGCAAAACCGATCAGATCGTCGATGAAGTATTGCCCTTCGGGCAAGGGTAGGCGTTGCACAAAAGGGATGAAGATGAGTTTTCCGCGTAATTCAGCGGCTTGGTTGGCATCTTCCACCCCGACTAGTTTGAGAAGGACAGCGCGCCCCACCACCCGAACTTTCTCGACCAGATAGGGGATTTCGTTGAGAAAAACCGACTCGAGAGCCGGGAAGCGTTCCGGGTCAGTTCCGATCGGCTTCACCGCCACCCAGCCGGCCACCCCGTGGGATCGCAGCGCTTCGCCGACCAGGATCCGCTCTTCAGCGGATCTCAATGACAATGCCATCCTTGATAACGACCTCCTGGCCAGCCAATTTCCACCCCAATTCGTCTCCAAGATTGATTTCCACGAAACCTTCCAGCGTCCCTTGCGGGTACTCCTGGCCCAAAGAGAGGCCCTCCACTTCTTTGATCTTCTCAGCAAACTGGCTCTTCAGAAGCTCTTGCTTTTTTTTCTCTTCCTCGATCTCCTGACGGACGGCCAGCATTTGTTGGATGTTCTGACGGTCCAGGCCAAGCAAGTACCGCTGCCCCTGCTGTTCCAGTTGGCTGATGCCCAATTCCACCTCTTTGCCGGCGCCCCGCAATTTGGCCAGGAGGTCGGTACGGAATTCATCGGTGACGATGGCCTTCACCACCACGTTTTGTTTCAGAATCATGATTGACTCCTCCTACTCGATGGTCACATTGGCTAGTATGTTGTTCCGCGCCGCTTGGTTCTTCAGCAGCGTGCGGATTGCTTTAATCACCCTGCCATTCTTACCGATCACTTTCCCAACATCCTCTCGGGCCGCCAGGATCTGCAAGACGAGGTTGCCCTGCTCATCCTTGGCTTCCACGATCTCAACTTGTTCGGGGTGATCGACCAGATTCTTGACGATGTACTCAACCAATTCCTTCAAGCCTTTTTCTCCTTCCTTTCCTTCTTGGCGGCTAGATGGCGCTGCCAGATCCCTTGGCCGGCCAACAGATCGCGGGCGGTTTCGGTGGGCTGCACTCCCTGGGATAGCCAGTAGAGGGCCCGTTCCGCGTTGATCTTGATGGTGGCAGGATTGGTGCGCGGGTCATACGAGCCTACCGCCTCCAGGTAATCCCCGTCGCGGGCAATGCGGGAATCTGCGATCACCAGACGATAGGTGGGCTTGCGTGGCGCCCCGAAGCGGGTCAGACGGATCTTTACAGACATCGGTTCGTTCGTTCCTCCAAAATTAGATTTTTCCGAAACGTGGGAAGACCCCCCGCTTCACTTGCTTGGTCATCATCTTAAATTGATCAAAACGCTTGAGCAGGATATTGACGTCTTGCACTGTTGTGCCGGAGCCTTTGGCGATGCGCTTCTTTCGGCTGGAATTGATGATCTCCGGGAAAACGCGCTCCTGCGAGGTCATGCTGAGGATGATCGCCTCCCAACGCTTCAACTGTTTGGTATCCAGTTGGGCGCCGGCCAGAGAGGGCATCCCAGGCATCGAGGGGAGAAGGCCCTCCAGGCTGCCCATCCGCCCCAACCCTTGCATCTGTTCCAGAAAGTCGCTGAGGTTCAACTTGTCCTTCAGCAGCCGTTTCTCCAGCTTTTCCTGCTCCCCTACCGAAAAAGCTTTAAGAGACCGGTCGATCAGGGTCATCACATCTCCCATGCCCAGGATTCGCTGCGCCATGCGGTCCGGGTAGAAAGGTTCCAGGTCTTCGATCTTCTCCCCCACTCCGATGAAACGGATCGGCTTGCCGGTGACATACTTGCAGGACAAGGCAGCGCCGCCACGGGCGTCGCCGTCCATCTTGGTGAGGATTACCGAGTTGTAGTCCACCCAGCGCTGGAACTCCTGGGCTACTCCCACTGCGACATGGCCGGTGGTGGAGTCTAAAACGAGAGTGGTCTCCTTGGGTTGGAAGACCTTTTTCACTTCCACCAGCTCGCCCATTAGTTCATCATCGATGTGCAAGCGACCGGCCGTATCCAGGATGGCCAAGTCGTATTGCTTGGAAAAAAAGAGGCTTTGCGCCTGCTTAAGGATCTCTTGGATGCTGTTCCCCGGTTGCGCGAAACATGCGATGCGCTCTTGCTCGGCCAGAATGCGGAGCTGGTCCATGGCTGCTGGGCGCTTGAGGTCCAGCCCCACCAGGAGGACATGTTTGCCGCGTTTCTGATAGAGGCGGGCCAATTTGGCGCAGGTGGTGGTCTTCCCCGATCCTTGCAGACCGACCATCATCCAGGCCGTCGGCATGGCCAGGTTGAAGGCAGGTTGATCGAGACCCAGTATCTCGGCCATCTCGTCGCGCACAACCTTAATTACCTGCTGTCCGGGGGTCAGACTGGCCAGGATCTCTTGGGAGACAGCTTTGGCTCGTATCCGTTCGGAGAATGCTTTCACCACACTGATATGCACGTCCGCAGAGAGGAGGGCCATGCGCAACTCTTTTAACGCTTGGTCAACGTCGGCCTCGCTCAGCTTGCCCTTCCCAGTCAACTTGCGAAAGATGTCCTGAAATTTATTGGTTAGATTTTCAAACACCGAGGAACTCCTCCACGAACGTTCGATCTTCGGCAGAGAGTAAGACTGTCGAGTCGGCCAGGACAGGACTGAGGCGCCGGCTCACCTCTTCCAATTGCCAACAGAAGCTCAGCCGCTCCTCCCAGCGCTCTAATGTTCCAGAAGCGCGTCTCACCAAGTCGTACACTCCTTGGCGGCTGATCGAGAGGCTCTCCCCGATCTCGGCCAAGGAGAGATCTCCCTCCAAGTAGCGCCCCAACACGCAGCGCTGTCGATCGGTCAAGAGAGGGGCGTACTGACGGAAAAGGCGTCCTAGATGAATCCGTTCTTCCAACATTGCCAAGTATTTTTACTTAACGGGGTGATCCTGTCAAATAGGGACACCCTGCCGGGGGCTATGCAGTTGACCATTCGGGGCAACCCACCGCAGAGGAGCCTGTCCACGCCAAAGTGAGGGTTAAGCCAGGAACTTATCGAGGAAGCCCTCCGGGTCAAAAGTCTGCCAATCTCCCACTTTCTCCCCAGTTCCCACGTATTTTATCGGGATAGCCAACTGTTGCAGGATAGGAAAGAGAAAGCCGGCGCGGGCCGGCGAGTCGAACTTGGTCAAGATGAGGCCGGTCAGTCCCATCACCCGATGAAAAGAATCTGCTTGGGAGAGGGCATTGAGGCCGGAGTTGGCGTCCAGGGTAAGGAAGACCTCGTCGGGGGCATCGGCCTTCTTGCGCGTTACCGTGCGGCGTATTTTCTTCAGTTCTTCCATCAAATTGTGCTTAGTCTGTTGGCGCCCGTGGCGGCCATCTCCATGGCATCGAAGACTACCGCCGAAGGATCCCCGCCCATCTCGTGGCCGATGAAAGGCAACCCCAGCCGTTGGGCCCAGATGTTGAGCTGCTCTCCGGCCGCGGCGCGGAAAGTATCCCCGCCCACCAGCAGGCTGCGCAAGCCTTTCCCCTTCAAATCGGCAGCCAACTTAGCGATACTGGTGGTTTTGCCGGCGCCGTTCACGCCAGTGAAGAGATAGACGGAAGGAACTTGAACCGATACCTGGAGCGGTATGGAGGGGGGGATCACAACTCGCAATGTGGCGCGCAGCTCCGCCATCGTTTCCTCCAGAGTGGCGCTCCTGGGCAGGGCTTTGCGCAACCCTTCCAGAATCTGCTCAGTCAGGACCGGACCCAAGTCGCCTTCCAGCAAGAGCAACTGGAGGCTTTCCCAGTCCTCCTCGCGCAGTCCGCCCTTGCGCTGGAAAAGAGCGCCGAGGCTTTCCTTGACCTTGCTGAACCAACTCACTTCCGCAGCATCTCGTCGGAGGAAAGCTTGTTCTTCTCCAAGAAAGCATGGGCGGCGTTCTGTTCAGCTACTTTCTTCGAGGTTCCGGCGCCCTTGGCTGCCTGGAAACCGGCCAAGCTGACCCGCACCATGAAAATCCGGGCGTGGGCGGTCCCTTTCTCCTCGGCTACCTTATAGGTGGGAATTTGGTCGGTGTTCCGCTGGGCATACTCCTGCAGCATGCTCTTGAAATCGAGGGGCGGGGCATGCATGCTCTCCATCTCCACCTTGAAAAGCTTCAGGATCATTCCTTTGCTCTTGAGGTAACCGCGATCTAGAAAGTAAGCGCCAATAAGAGCTTCAAGCGCATCGGCAAGGATGGAGTCTTTATTTCGGCCCCCGTTTTTGTCCTCCCCTTTGCCCATATAGATCATCAGTCCAATCTCGATCTCGCGTGCCTTGACAGCCAAAGAGGTCTGGTTGACCATGGCCGCACGGCGCTGGGTCAGGTAACCCTCTTGGCTTTCCGGGTAGAGAGCGAAGAGAGCCTCGGAGATGGCCAGCTCCAAGACGGCATCCCCGAGGAATTCCAGCCGCTCCCAACACGTACTGCTGGGATCCTCATTGAGGTAAGAGGAATGGGTCAGCGCCTCTTGAAGCAGCTTTTTGTTACGAATCCGAAAAAGCGGATGTGCGTTACTCTTCCAGGCGATCTTGAATAGCCCTCACTGCGTCTCCGACGGTCTCCAGATTTTCCAGCTCCTCGTCGGGGATGCGAATGCCAAATACATCTTCCACCGCTTCAGCGAATTCCAGCATGTATTCAGGGTCAGCGTTTAGATCGTCGAAGAAGGAAGCCGACAGGGTCACTTCCTCTGGTTCCACTGCCAACTGATCGACGATCGTCTCTTGGACTCGCTGGAAGATCTCTTCCGTGTCCATCTAAGTTCCGCTCCTTTTTTCCCCGTATGGAGCAAGCGACGCGCGCATCGCCCGGACAATGTCGTGTTCTACCGCTCTGGCCGCCAGGCGTATCCCGTTGGCAAAGGCCGGCGCTCTCGAACGTCCATGGCTGACGAAGGCCAATCCGTTGAGGCCCAGCAACGGAGCTGCGCCGATCTTACTATAATCCATCCGTTCTTTGACGGCGGAAAGAGCTGATCGCAGCAAGAGGGCGCCTGTTTTGCGCCGTACCGAGGAACCGATCTCCTTGCGCAGCAATTGGAAGATTACCTTGACAGTGCCCTCCATCGCTTTAAGGGCGACATTGCCGAGAAATCCATCGGCGACGACAACATCGGCCATATTTTGCAGGATATCTTTCCCCTCAACATTGCCGACGAACCGGAGCCCGCTTGCTGCCAGCATCTGGTGCGCTCTCTTGACTACTTCGTTGCCTTTGTGCGCTTCCTCCCCGTTGGAGAGGAGGGCGACCCGAGGGCGCTCGATACCCCGATCCAAGGAGACGAAGCACTCGGCCAAGAGGGCGAACTGCAACAGTTGCTCGCTGGAACAGTCCACATTGGCGCCGGCATCGACGAGGAAAACCGGACCTCCGCGTCCCGGCAAGACGGCGGCGAGGGGGGGGCGTTTGACACCCTCCAATCGACCGAAAGCAAGCAAAGCAGCCGCCATTATGGCCCCGGTATTGCCCGCAGAGAGGAAGGCGTCAGCCTGTCCTTCTACAACCAAGCGCAGCCCCGCTTGAATCGAGGAGTCGCGCTTGCGCAGAGAGTGACTGGCGGTCTCGTCCATTCCCACCACCTCTTCCGCTGGGTGCAGCCGGCAGCGTTCAGGGGGGAGAGCCAATTCGTCAATGTACGGCTGGACCACCCTCGGCGGGCCGACCAAAATCACCTCTATGAGGCCTTCCCGGACGACTTCTCGCGCCCCCAGGAGAACCTCCCGGGGGGCATTGTCTCCACCGACCGCATCCAGGGCGATGCGGACCGCCACTGCTAGCGGCCCCGCATCTGTTTCTTGTGTTCTTTGACGACGACTTCAACCTCGTGACGGTCCTTGTAATAGCCGCAACTGGCGCAGACATGGTGAGGCTGGGTCAGTTTGTGGCAGTGCGCACACTCCACCATTGCCGGCGCCTCGATTTTGCTGTTGGCATGCTGGCGCTGACGGATCTTGGTCGAAGTTGTCTTCTTCTTGGGAACGCCCATGGTGTTCCTCCTTCCTGCAGGTTAATCCTGCTCTTGCGAGCAGGCGCACTCTCTCTCGTTGCGGTTGGCGCCGCATTGGGGACAGATCCCCCGGCAGTCCTCGTGGCAAAGAGGAGTCCAGGGGACAGCCAGAAGCAAGTTTTCACGGATCGTCTGGCTGAGGTCGATCTCATCGCTGAAGAATACGAAAGTATTGAGATCTTCCAGTTCCCCGGTTGAGTCATGCGCAAGCTCATCCTTCCCGGCCGCATAGTATTCATCTAGTTCCACCGACAACGGCAAGACGAAACTGCCCGCGCATCGAGAACAGTCCATGCGAGCGCGGGAGTGGAGTTCGCCGGTAAGGTGGAAGCGCGATCCTAGATTTTCCACGCGGATCCAGCCGCGCACAGGTTCCTCCAACTCTAGACCCTCGATAGACTGAGGGTTAAAGTGGATGGGAACCTCCAGGATCCCCCCCAAGATATTGTGGATCTCGGAGATATTGACGATCATAACTCGGGTATCATACGGAAATCCGCTCCTATAAACAAGGGAGCCGCGATGAGTGGCTTCACCCTCAGCGGGCGATCAAGACCGGGCAATTGGCGTGGTGAACAACCGCGTCCGAAACCGATCCCAGTAGAAAGCCTACTACCCGTGAGAGTCCACGTGAACCCAGCACGATCAGATCGTAACCCCCTTTTTTGGCCATCTCCAGGATTACCCCAGCAGCGTGTCCCTCCTCCATGATCGTATCGATGGCGGCGGAGGATCCGGCAAATACCTCTTCCGCGGCCTCCAGGACTTCCTGCCCCTCCTTTTGCCGGAAAACTAGGATTTCCGGGATCGCCGACAGATAGCGCTCGTCACCCGGAATGGTAGCCGCCAGCAGAGCAACCGGCGCCAACACGAAGAGCAAAGTGACCTCTGCCGCCTGACAATTGTCGGCAAGGCTGCGGACGATAAGCAACCCCTTCTTGGACTCCTCTGAGCCGTCCACCGGCACCAGGATTTTCTTGAACACGCATACACCTCCTTATCGGGTTGTCTTATTATCTCACGGTCCGCTTCACTCCCCTACCCTTTCCTCCCACGTTGCGGCTTTTTTTAAGGCCCTTTCTTAAACTGAGTGAGTAAGGCAGTCTGAGGGCAAACAAGGTCTCTAGGATCATCAAGGCTGACGACAATAATCTAGCCCGCGGCAGCTCGATAGCCCTCGTAAACCATATCGTGGTTGATAAGACCTCAAAAAAAGGAGGATAACTCCCCCTGTGACCGCTCCTGCGATCGTCGGCTTTCCTGTGACCGTGGCGCCCCAGTGCGGCATCTGCAGTGAAGTGACGAAAACTAACTGGGCCTGACCCCCCCTGAGACCGTCCCTGAGACTGTGATCGTCGGCTTTCCTGGAACCGACTAGACTCATTACGACCCTCATCGCCATGATTACGGGGAAGCTGGACTGAACAGCCTGCGGCAGCATGTCACAGAACACCCTGCCGGGGGCTGTCTAGCCGCAGGCTAGTAGGCTGCCCACTTGAAATGAAAAGGAACCCGGCATTTTTAGCTTAGGTATTAGGTAGGCCAGGAGCCAGACAGCTTCTCGAAAATGCGCCTGACCGCGCACAAATCATTAAAACCTTGCTACAATGGCAGAATAATGAATGAGGAGGGAAATTTGGACATCAAAGCAACGAAAGAACAAGGCAAAGTATCCGTTACCGTCCTCCGCTTGAGCGGTAACCTCGACGTGGAATCCTATGAGAAACTGATCGCCGAGGCTGAGGCGCTGAAGGCCGCCGGCACACTGAACTTGCTGCTCGACTTGAAGGAAGTGCCCTACATCAGCAGCTCGGGGTTGCGAGCCCTGAACATCATCTTTAAGGCTTACAAGGGCGATGAGAAAGAGGAAGCGCTCAGCAAAGGGCTCCGCGACGGCACCTACAAATCTGCCCACTTCAAACTGTTGAGCCCCTCCAAGACGGTAATGGAAGGGTTGAAGATCACCGGCTTCGACATGTTCTTGGAGATACACAAAAACCTCAAGGACGCCGTCAACTCGTTCTAATCGGCCACATGCACAGACTTACGGGGCGTCTCCGCGCTGGAGACGCCTTTTTCTTACCGGTGATGCGGCTAAATTGCCAAGGGCCGGCAGTTGAACGGAATTTCGAACCCCGGGAAGCGAGATTTGGCTCTTTCTCAAACTGAGTGAGTAAGGCAGTCTGAGGCAAACAAAGTCTTTGGGATTATCAAGGCAGACGACAATAATCTTGCCCCCGGCAGCTCGATAGTCCTCGTAAACCATATCGTGGTCGATGCGACCTCAAAAACAAAGGAGGATAACTCCCCCTGTGACAGCTCCTGCGATCGTCGGCTTTCCTGGGACCATCGGTTTTCTTGGGAACGCAACACCCAGGAATGCACTGGGGCGCCGCGGTCCCAGGGCCGACAAGACTCTTCAAGATCATCATTGCCATGATTTCAGGGAAGCTGGACTAAACAGCCTGCGGCAGCATGTCACAGAACACCCTGCCGGGGGCTGTCTAGCCGCAGGCTGGTAGGATGCCCACTTGAAATGAAAAGGAACCCGAGAATTTCTCGTTAAGAGGCTTCAAGTGCCGGGGACCGGAATCGAACCGGTACTCCCTTGCGGGAAGCGGATTTTAAGTCCGCTGCGTCTGCCAGTTCCGCCACCCCGGCGTCAAAATGGAGGAAAAAATGGAGGCGACACTCGGACTCGAACCGGGGATGAGGGTTTTGCAGACCCTTGCCTTGCCACTTGGCTATGTCGCCTCTTTGGAGCGGGAAACGGGATTCGAACCCGTGACCCTCAGCTTGGGAAGCTGATGCTCTACCGGCTGAGCTATTCCCGCTTTGCTGCCTATTCAATTATCAAAACTCCTGAGCGGATCTCAACCAAGCGCTTCCTCATCGAGAGGAAGGCGCTCTACCGGCTGAGCTATTCCCGCTTTGCTGCCTATTCAATTATCAAAACTCCTGAGCGGATCTCAACCAAGCGCTTCCTCAGCGAGAGGAAGGCACTCTACCGGCTGATTTCTGCCCTCATCGTCGCACATTCTAGAGGAATTGCGAACTCCCGGTCAAGCTGGCGGAGATACCACGCGCCCTCGATAGCAACCTTTTCTAGCGGATCCCGGTATCGTATTGGATCTTCACCTCGGTGAACTGACCAGGGAGCACCGTCACCGCCTGGGCGCCGGCTTGGGGGAATGGAGAACCGCCTGGAAGCGGAAATAACTGGTAAGTTCCTGGGGGCAAAACTTGCTGGAAAGCTCCCTTTGGATCGGAAGTGAAGCGGGTGATCTCTCGTATTCCTGCCTCGTCACGAACGGCAACGGTGGCTTGGTAAGGTTCCTCGTTGACCTCGCCCGGCTTTGACACCGGCTGGATCGGGCCGAGAGTGATAGCGCCGGAGATCCCACTGGCAGTCTGCGACTCGGGGAGCTCGATCTTCACGATGAGACTGTACGCCACACCACCCTCCACCGCTACGATCACCCGCTGGTGATCAGCGAGCAGAGGGGCCAACAGTGCGTAAAGATCCCTATTCAGCGCGTAGCCATCGTTTAGAAGAGCCAGTTGAGCCAAACTATCGATATTTTCGGTGAATGCTGCCGGCAGGGACACCAAGCGCTCTTTCTGATCATCGCTGAGCTCACTCTCGTCTCCTGTCTTCGAGACGAAGAGAGCGCTCTTCTCCGGGATGTACTCTTGGCTATCTTCGAGCGGGACATTGCGCAAGTAGGAATAGAGGTAGTGGAAGGCGCCCGGAGCCCCCCAGGCATACTCCGATACTTCTTTTTGGGAGACCAAGCCTTGCCAGCGGATGTAGGTGGTCCCCAAGTCGGTGGGCATCGGTTCAGGCTGGTAATTGCTCTCCATCTGGAGGAAACCATAGGCCATCAGGACAATCACCAGATCCATCCCCTGGGTATAGGTGAAGGTGGCCTGTCGCACTGATCCTCCACGTAGAGCAATGACCAGTCCATCGCCGTAGAGATGAAAGGCAGGAACATGCTGACGAAAGAATTCCACCGGCACAAACCCTCCTCCCGAGTCGGCGGCGATTGCCTGAAAACCGCTCATGCTGCTGTATTGCGCCAGCAAGCGAGCCACCAGCACGCTGATCTGAGCGCGCGTGGCCGGTGCGTTGCCTTGAAAGAGATCGCCGGCCAGGTTGGGATCATTGGGGAGGAAAAGCCCCTCTTTCATGGCCGTCTCCACGAAGGGGAACGACCACTCCACAGGGGGGAGGTCGGAGAAGGTAGGCGAGGAAGGAGTGCTCAGGGTCCAACCAGCTTTTCGCACCAAGACAGCCACGACCTGTTCTTTGGTGACGGGATCTTCGGGGCGGAAGGCGCCGTCGGGGTAACCCAGGAAGAGTTTCGACTGCGCCGCTGCTTCTACCAGGTCGAAAGCCCAGTGTGTGGCGGGCAAGTCAGAGAAAGTTGGGACCGCAGGGTGAGACACGGGTAAGTTATAAGCCGATGCCATCATTTTGGCGAACTCGGCGCGCGTGATGGGTCGCTCCGGGCGGAAGGCGCCGTCCGGGTATCCCTGCACCACCCCTTGGTGGAAGAGAGAGAGGATGCTGTGGTACGCCCAATTGCCTTCCACATCCGGGAACGGCAGCGGGTCAATGCCCAAGACCTGGGCATGAATGTAAGCCTGAGAGATGTCCAGCCACCGGCTCAGATCTTCCTCAATGGCTGCGATAGAAGGGGACTGCAAGGCTCCAGCCGTCACCTCGGCGACCGACAGGGTGGCTGGAGTGAAGCGGAAGCTCCAAGGCGCGTTGTCCGCCTTCTCGATGGCGCCGCCAACCCAGAGGAAATTCCCCTCAGCCAGCATCCGGCGGAAAGCGGTGAGGAGATCGGCTCGGTCGGTAATGGCCAGGATCACCCCTCCTTGCTCATCAGCCAGGTAGACGACTTGCGGCCCGCTGGGCGGGAGACCGCTCTCTACAGTCACCTCGCCAGTGGCGCGTGGTTGCCCTTCTTGGGCCGTAATCCAGGCAACTATCGAATAGTTTCCCGCAGCAGCCGTCTGGGGTATCGGCCATGGCTCTAAAAAGACTATCTTCTCCCCCGGTTTGATTGTCATCGTGCCGAAAATTTGGGTAAAAGCGCGATCCTTCGACCAGCGCCAGAAGTAACCGTTCGGGCCGCGCACCTCGATGTCGTACTGCTGACCCGAGTTGAAGGTGAGGTCCACCGCAATGGTCATCGGGTTCTCCAGGACCATTCGCAATGGGACCGGCTCGCCGGGCGCGTATCGGCTTTTCTCCAGTTCCAAATGCAGAACCAGGCCCCCGGCCGGCGGGGGGAGCGGTTGGGGTGTCGATTCCGCCAAGACAGCGGCAGAGTTCAGCAAAATCAGCACGGAAACGGCGATGCACAAGATGCTCTTTTTCACGGTTCGTTCCTCTCTTATCGTTACTTACATCTATATGACGCGTACCCGGGGTGAAGGTTCTCTCAATCAAGTGGTTCTACAGCGAAAGCGCTTCCTTCTGAAAAGGCAGTTCCAGCAGTTCGGCCAACTGAGAGGCGTTGCGCGGGGCATAACCGCTGAAGTGATTGTTGAAGAAGACCAGCTCACGTTCGGTGCGAGGGTCTTCAGCCGTCTCCCGCACGAGTTCAGCCAGACCCTTCAACTCCTCTTCACTATATAAGTACTTATAACGGGTCTCCACGTTCCCCCTCCACCAGTCGGCGGCGTTCCGCCCGTGAAAGCGGAAATAGGAGAGAGGGGCAGTGATGGGCAGGCGCCCGGCGATGGAGATCTCGAAACGAGGTTCATCGATGCGCACCCAAGCAGCGTTGTAATTGCCTAGGAGTTGGGCCGTCTTCGGGTCGTCGCTCCAGCTTTTGTGTCGCAACTCCACCGCCAGCGGGTAAGGACGGAAAGCCTCCATGACACTCGTCAGGATGGCTTGGCCACCCTCGTCGTTGCGCAGACTGGGGGGAAACTGAGCCAACAAAGCAGCCAGTTTACCGCTGGTTGCGAGCGGGTCAATGGCCTTACGAAAGAGCTCGACATCTCCGGCTTGGATCTCAGCCGATTCTCCTGTCGCTTCCTGGTACATCTTCGGGTGGGTGAATTTCTGCCACAGCTTGACAGCGAAGCGGAAAGAGTCCGGCGTTCGCCTGACCCACCCCCAGACCATCCCGGGCTCGGGCGGCCGGTAGAAAGTGTTGTTCACTTCCACGATGGAGAATCGCTTGGCGTAATACTCCAGCTCTCCCTTGGCGCCTTTGGGATAAAAGATCCCATTCCAAGTCCCTTCCCCCTTGGGATAGCTCCAACCACTTGTGCCGATGCGGATCTCCGCGCCAGTTCCCATATCCACCCTCCTTGCTAAAGGGTCCGGAAGAGGCCCACAACCTTTCCTAATATTTGCAGTTGTTCCGGCTCAATGTCTGTGTACTTCGGGTTGGCTGCCTCCAGCGCCACTTTTCCCCCGGATTTCCGCAACCGCTTGAGGGTAGCTTCCTCACCGATAAGAGCCACTACCAACTCCCCGTTGGCAGCCTCGCTGCGGCGCTCAACCACTACATAGTCTCCGGCTTGGATGCCGGCCCCGGTCATCGAGTCGCCTTTCACTTCCAACACAAAGCAATCCTTCTCCTTGAAGAAATCGGGAATAGGGAAATGCCCGACGATCTCCTCTTCGGCGGCATTGGGGAGCCCGGCTCGAACCCGCCCAACAATCGGCGCTTGCCTGGCGATGGGCGGCAACCCGATCACCTCCATGGAACGTGAGTGCAGCGGGGAACGTTTCAGGAAACCCTTCTTCTCCAAACTCACTAACTGATATTGCACCGAAGAAGGTCCAGGGGAGCCGACTGCAGCAGCAATCTCGCGGACGGTCGGCGGAGTCTTGCCCTGTTGGGCGCGTTCTTTCAGGTAGTCGTAGATCTTTTTTTGGCTTGGGGATAGCTCTTTTTTTAGTCGCATGTCGGTAGTATAGCGAATGTTCGTTCAAAAGGAAATATTTTTTCATCGATCGGGGTGTTTCCTCTTGACAAATGTAAACATTAGTTCAATACTAGCGAAAATGGCACTTTGAATGGAGAGACCGATGGATTTTGTTCACTTGCACGTCCACTCCGACGGCAGTTTTCTCGACTCCACCGTCACGCCGGAGGCTTTACTGGCCAAGGCCCAGACACTGGGGATGAAGACCCTGGCTCTGACCGACCGGGATTCACTGGCCCGTGCGGTGGAGTTCTTTCGACTGGCCCCCCACTACGAGATACGTCCCCTATTGGGAGTAGAGCTCTCCTGCTTTCGCGGCGAGCCGGAGCGCTTCCCCCGCACAGCCCTTCTTTTGGTGGAAGACGAGATCGGTTACTCCCACTTGCTGGGCTTGCTCAATGCAGCCCATCTGGAGGGACCAATCGGTCTGCCTCCCCAAGTTCCCTGGCAGAAGGCGCTGGCTGACGCCGGGGGGTTGCACTTGCTCCTCGGCCAGGGCGAGAGCATCTTGGCTTCGCTCTTGTCGCCGGAGAGAGAGGGAGAAGCCCGGGCGCTTTTGGGCGAGGCGCGACAGGCCTTCGGCCCACGCTTGCACCTGGAGCTATCCTGGCACGGCGAGCAAGGAGAAGCGTCTCGCGTACGCCGCCTGCTGAACCTTGGCAAGAGATTGGCTGTGCCCGCCCTGGTGGCCAACGACGTGCATTTTCTGGAGCCGGCCGACCAGCCCCTCTATGAGATTGTCTGCTGCATCCGCACCCTCACCCGGCGTGGTGAACCTCACCCGGCCAAGCGCAGCGGCAGCAACTGCTGCCTGCGCCCGGCGGTCGAGATGACACTAGCCTTTGCCTCCTGTCCGCAGGCCCTGCGTCATACCTTGGAGCTGGCTGAAAGCCTGCGCTTCCGTTTCCCGCCCTTCTCACTGCGCCTGCCCCACGCCGGCCGCAGCCCCCAAGAGGAAGTCGGACTGTTGCGGCAAATCTGCTGCCGTCGCCTCCCGGACAAGTACCCAGGAGAGCGGCCTGACGCATGCCGGCGTTTGGAAGATGAATTGGGCTGGATCGAACGACTCGGCTACGCCGGTTACTTCCTCCTCGTTTGGGATCTGGTGGAGGAAGCCCAACGCCGGGGGATCGCCGTCTTCGGGCGCGGCTCGGCCGCCTCCAGCATCGTCTCCTACCTGCTGCACATCACCTGGGTGGATCCCCTCGCCGAGGGGCTCCTCTTCGAGCGCTTCCTCAACCCGGAGCGCGGCCAAGACCCCCCGGATATCGACCTGGATATTGACTGGGATCGCCGTGAGGAACTGATGGACTACGTTCGCGCCAAGTACGGGGCCGAGCGTATCGTCCACGTCGGCGGCTTCGCTACCTTTCGCCTGCAGGGCGCCTTGCGGGAGGTAGGCAAAGTCCTGGGCAAGGGGAAACAGGAGATCAACCAATTCCAGCGGGAGGCTCAGCAGGGTCAGGCCCGCAGCGAGGAGGCCCGCTCCTGGCTGGCGCTGGCGCAACGACTGGTGGGCCGGCTCCACCACCTTACCACCCATCCTTGCGGATTCGTCATCAGCCGGGGGGCGGTGCGGCAGGAACTGCCCCTAGCCGTCACCCCGGAGGGAGTCGTCACCCAATACGATATGCACACCTTGGCTGCTCTAGGTTTTCTGAAGATGGATTTTCTCGGCTCCCGCAGCCTGGCCATCATTGAGGAGACGCTGAAGAGGGCCGGTTTCGATACCCCGGCTGGAACAACCTTGGTGCGAGTAAGCAAAGCCGGGGAGATCCCCATCGACGACGCCGACACCTGGGAGATGATCGCCCAAGGGCGCACGCTGGGCGTCTTTCAACTGGAGAGCAGCGGCTTGCGCTCTTTGTTGATGAAGATTCAGCCGCACTCCTTGGGAGAGCTGGCCGCTGCCCTTTCCCTCTATCGCCCCGGGCCTCTCCAGGGAGGGATGATGCAGCCCTTCGTCCGCCGTCACCGGGGCGAGGAGGCCGTTCGCTACCTGCACCCTCTGCTGCAGCCGATCCTCCAGGAGACCTATGGCGTCGTCCTCTACCAGGAACAGGTTATGCAAGTGGCTCGCCAACTTGGCGGCTTGACCCTGGGAGAAGCCGACATTCTGCGCAAAGCCATGGGGGAGAAGGATGCCGAGGCCATCCGCCTCCTCCAGCCTCGCTTCCTGGAGGGAGCGCACGAGCGGGGCGTGGAAGAAGGAGTTGCCCACGAGGCTTTCACCTTGCTGGAGAA
This sequence comes from Coprothermobacterota bacterium, assembly GCA_026389455.1. Taxonomy (GTDB): domain Bacteria; phylum Caldisericota; class JANLFM01; order JANLFM01; family JANLFM01; genus JAPLHV01. Next base: position 9,742 of record JAPLHV010000019.1, on the reverse strand, counting down.
ATTTGCCGGTTACGGTTTCAACAAAGCCCACAGCGCCAGTTACGCCATCGTCGCCTACCGTAACGCCTGGCTCAAGCGGCATTACCCGGCGCACTTCTTCGCCGTGCTCCTCTCCACTCAGATGGGCTACTATCCTCCCTTCGTCTATACCCAAGAGGCTGTGCTGTCCGGGATCTCGGTTTTGGCGCCGGACATCAACCGCAGCCAGGCAGCCTGCACCCTGGAGAGCGCCTGTCCCCAGCTACCCTCAACGGCGCCCATGGAAGAGAGAGGAATGCGGAAGGAAAGCGGGGGGATTCGCTTGGGCCTGGCTTATTTGAAAGATCTCGGCCCAGCTCAAATCGGCGAGATCTTGCGACTGCGTCCGCCAGGAGGCTTCACCAACCTGGAGGATCTCTGCCTGCGCCTCTACCCGCTGGTCGACCGCGGGGCCTTGGCGGCTCTTATCCAGGGAGGGGCCTTGGACTGCTTGGGCTTCAACCGTCCCACCCTCTTGGCCCGGTTGTCGCGCGCCATCCGTTTAGCCCGGGACAAGGGCTCCCTCTTCGCCCCACCCGAGGAAGGGCCAGATTTCCATCTGGAACCTTTCAGCCCGTCCGAGGAAGCGAGCCTCTCCTGGCAGGCCACCGAGATCTACTTGCCCAACCCCCTCGCTTTGCATCGCGCCGCCTTGGCCCCCTACTCCCCGGAGGGGGGCGCCCGCCTGCGCCAGTTGAAGCCCGGCTCGACCCTCAAAGCGGCAGCCATCCTGGTCCACTATCGCCTGGAAAAAACCAGGGGGGGCGAGCGGATGGCCTTTCTCTGCCTCTTCGATCTGGCCGGGCAATGGGAGGCCGTGCTCCTTCCCGCCGAGGCACGGCGTTTCGCCTTGCGCCTGCGGGCGCGCTCCATCCTCCTGCTGGAGGGGGAGGTGGTCGAGCGCCAGGGCGCGCGCGAGTTTGTGCTTCGCGAGCTGACCCCCTGGAACCCGCCGGAAGAGGGCGGACGAGAACCTCTCCCGGACGGTTTGCGCCTTTCTGCGATGGCTAGAGTAGCCGTCCCCGAGAAAATGGGTGTAAGGTAAGTGAACGATGTCCCCTAAGCGACGCATCCTGCATGCGGATATGGATGCTTTCTTCGCCTCGGTAGAAGAGCTGGACGATCCCAGCCTGCGGGGTAAACCGGTCATTGTAGGGGGGCACAACACCAAGCGAGGGGTGGTCTCGGCAGCCAGCTACCCTGCCCGGGCTTTCGGGGTGCATTCAGCCATGCCCCTCTGGCAGGCCAAGCAGCTCTGCCCCCAGGCGATTTTCCTGCCCGTGCGGATGAATCGCTATGCCGAGGCTTCGCGCGCCTTTCACCGCATCCTGGAGGAGTACACGCCTCTGGTGGAGTCGATGGGCTTCGATGAGGCCTACCTGGATGTGACGGGTTCCCTCCATCTCTTCGGGACAGCGGAAGAAATCGGCCACGCCATTCAAGACCGCATCCAGGAAGAGGTTGGCCTTTCTTGTTCGGTGGGCCTCTCCACCAATAAGTTCCTGGCCAAGATTGCTTCCGGCTGGCAGAAACCGCATGGCTTTATCTCCATCCTGGAGGAGGACACCCTGGGCTTTCTCCACCAGCTTCCCCTGGGGGAGCTGCCGGGGGTGGGATTCCGCACCCGGGAAAAACTGGCCCAGTCAGGACTACGGACTGTGCGCGATCTCCTCGCTCTGCCCCCCGCTTTCCTACGGGTGGAGTTCGGCAAGTTAGGCCAGGATCTTCTCCTTTACGCCCAAGGGATTGATCCACGTCCGGTGGTACCGGATTGTGACCGTAAGTCGATGGGTTCGGAGGGCACCTTCGCTGAGGACCTTTCCGACCCGGCCGAGATGCTCAAAGCGCTGCTGGAGATCAGTGACACCCTGGCTCACCAGATGCGGGTGGAGGGCTGGCGGACCAGCCGGGTGACGATCAAACTCCGTGACCCCAACTTTCAAACCACCACCCGGGCGCAGACCTTGAAACAGTCCATCGACAGTGACGATGACCTCTTCCGTGTGGTGCGAGCCCTCTTCCAGAAGGGTTGTCCGAAGCGCGTCCGATTGCTGGGAGTAAGCCTCTCCCATTTGAGCCGAAGCGGCGATTCGGTGACCTTCCCCAGCTTTCGTGAATCCCAACAGGCTTCTCTTTCTCGCGCCCTCGACCTGATCCGGGGGAAATATGGGGAAGGGACGGTATCACGTGCTAGCCTCTTCCGTCTTGGTGAATCCCGAAACCGGTCACTAAAGCCGCCCGAGGAAGGGAAGGGTTCGCGAGAATAAGCGTACCAACAGAATCTTGTCTTTGCCGGAATCTCGACCTAGAATCGCCCTGTTGGGTGTATTCCCGCCTATTCTAGCAACACTTCTCATCCATGGATTGGGTAAGAAACCAGGGAATGCCTGCCGCCAAAACTCACAGGCGGGAATCCGGTCGAAAGCGAGAAAGCCATTCCAATAGCGGACATAGTAAAAGAAAAAAGGAAGATTCAAGATCAGCCAACTCATTCCTCCCCATCGGAGGAGAGTCTGCCACCCGAAGCGGTTCGGCGCGGTCCCTTGCGTGGCCTCCACCCCAATGTGGTGCGCTTGGGATTGGTCTCCTTCTTCGCTGATGTCGCCTCGGAAATGCTCTACCCGCTGACCCCAATCTTCCTTAGCAGCGTTCTAGGCGCTCCAGCCTCGGTGATCGGACTGATCGAAGGGGTCGCCGAAGCTACCGCCAGCCTGCTGAAGGTCGTGGCCGGCCGGTGGTCGGATCGCTCCGGACGCAGACGACCTTTCCTCCTTTTCGGTTATACCCTTTCCGCTCTCTCCAAGCCGTTGCTTGCTCTGGCCGCCGGTTGGCCGATGGTTATGGGCGCTCGCATCGCCGATCGTTTCGGTAAGGGGATGCGTTCATCCCCACGCGATGCGCTTCTGGCCGATAGTGTCGCTCCCGAGATGAGAGGCCGCGCCTTCGGTTGGCACCGGGCGATGGATACGATGGGCGCTGTGGTTGGCCCCCTTCTTGCCCTTCTGCTGATCTCCATGACCAATGACAACCTTCGTCTAATATTTATCCTGGCTGTTATCCCGGGATTGCTCGGAGCAATCTTGGTGCTGTTTGTGAAAGAGCAGCGGCGGGCGCCATCGCCAGCACAGGCGCCCAAGGCAGTTTGGGCCAGCCTGCCCAGACCCTTCCGTCTCTATCTACTGGCTTGGGGAGTCTTCGCCCTGGCCAACTCCTCCGATGTTTTCTTGATTTTGCGCGCTCAATCCATCGGCTTCAGCCCCACATTGGTGGTGCTCGCCTATGCCCTTTACAACTTGACTTACGCCGGAGCCAGCCCTTTCTTGGGCCATCTTTCCGATCGCATGGGAAGGAAATGGGGGCTGGTTGGAGGTTTGTTGGTCTTTACCGCAGTTTATCTCGGTTTTGCCTTCTTGGCTTTCTCTTGGGAAGTTTGGCTGCTCTTCGCCGTCTATGGTTTATACATAGCCGCTACCGACGGCGTGGGCAAAGCCTTGGCTGTGGACCTGGTTCCAGCCGAGATAAGGGGTGGTGCATTGGGGTTGCTGGGGACTGTTTCCGGCCTCGCTACCTTGGTGGCTTCCACCTTGGCTGGGTACCTGTGGAGCGCAGTAGGTCCCTGGGCGACGTTCGTCTATGGAGCTGCCGGGGCCCTGGTCTGTTCCGTTCTGATAGCTGCCCTGCCGATTTCAAGCGCTAAGATCAAGGCCGCAGCGGGGGGTTAATCGCTTTCCGCCCTCCATCCATCACCCATTCAGAAAGGAATCCGCTAGAATTATTCTGAATGAGCGATACACTTCTGACCCTGATTTACTCTACGATTGGTTTTCTCTTGGGGTCGATTCCTTTTGCCTGGATTCTGACCCGCCTGGTTGCTCACCTTGATATACGCCAAGTAGGAGATGGAAATCCAGGTACGGCTAACGCCTGGAAAACAGGCGGTTGGCCGCTTGGGGTAGCCGTGATGGTTTTGGACTTCGCCAAAGGTTTCGTCCCGGTAGGGATTGCCCACTATTTTATTGGAATCAGTGGCTTTGCCTTGATCCCGGTAGCCTTGGCCCCGCTGTTGGGGCATGCTTTCTCCCCTTTCCTGGGCTTTCGCGGGGGGAAAGCGGTCGCCGTTACTTTCGGAATCTGGACCGGCCTCACTCTCTGGCTGGGGCCGATCGCGCTGGCCTTCGGCCTGGGTCTCTTGATGCTTCTGCAGACAGTGGATTCCTGGTCAATCATCTTCGCGATGGGGATCATGCTGGTGTCACTCGTGATTGCTGATTATGGCTTGCCTTTCGTCGTTGTCTGGGCAGGAAACCTGCTTGTATTGGTTTGGAAACACCGGATCGAGCTGCGTCAGCCTCCACACCTGCGTCACAAGCCAGGTCAATGGGAGGATAAGCTGTCCTGATGGACTGGGGACAGATGCAAGCCAGCTTGGTGATTTTTTTTCTGGCTGTCGGCTTGATCTTCTGGACCAACTGGCGGGAACTGCGGCTTTTGTCAGACTATGGCCATCCTTCTGATACTCCACTGGTCAGCGTGCTGGTTCCCGCCCGCAACGAGGAACGAGCCCTGGAACGATGTTTGAGGAGTCTCTTGAGCCAGGATTATGGGAATTTCGAGGTGCTGGTTCTGGACGACCATTCCAGTGATGACACAGAAGCCATTATTCTACGATTAGCCCAGGAAGATCTGCGCCTTCGTCCAATCCAAGGGGCGGATCTACCCCCTGGTTGGTTGGGAAAGCACTGGGCTTGCCAGCAACTGGTCGAAAAGGCGCAAGGCTCGCTGCTGCTCTTCACCGACGCTGACACCGTTCATCACCCCCAAGCTCTGGCCAACGCTGTCTCCGCTCAACAGCAGGAAAGCGCCGACATGCTCACGGCATTTCCTCACCAGATCCTGGGCAGCTGGGGGGAGAAACTGACCGTTCCGCTCTTTGGCTGGAGCTTCCTCTGCTTTCAACCAATCCTCCTCATTCACCGCACTGGGCTGCACGGTCTTTCAGTGGCGGTGGGTCAGTTCATGCTCTTCCGCCGGGAAGCTTTGGCTCAAGTGGGCGGATTTGCTAGCGTTCGAGGAGATGTCGCCGATGACCTGGCTTTGGCTCGGGCTACTAAAAATTGCGGTTTGCGTTTGCGCGTCATGGACGGCACTGACCGAATCGATTGCCGCATGTATCATGATTTCAAAGAGGCATCGGCTGGTTTCAGCAAGAATCTCTTCGCGGCATTCCGCTACAACCTTCCCCTTTTCCTCTTCGTCTGGCCGTTGATCGCCTATGCTACCTGGAGCCCCTTGATCACTCTTCTATCCGCTCTTTTTCTGCCCATCCCGCTGAGCACGCTATCCTGGAGCGTGGCAGCGTCACTCCTTTCCTTCCTCCTTTGGCTTTTCACCTCCCGCCGGCTTCATTTCCCACTCTCGGTCGCCTTGGCCGGCCCTTTGATCATCTTGGTCGCTCTTTTCATTGCCACACGGTCTTTGATCAGCGCCTATAGCGGCAAAGGGACCTGGAAAGGACGAAACTTGGAGATCGACCGAAGCCGATAGCTACGGCGTGGCAGTATTCACTACTTTTACCGTCCACTCCGGTCCGGAATAAACCTTGTTGATAGTTGAGAAGCTGTCCATATTAATGGCGAAGGAAAGATTCATCAAACTGTTAAAATAGGCAAGTGGTTGTCCTTCTGGAACATCTCCAAACGCATTTGCGAAGGGAATGATTCCTTTGTAAACCAAGGCGCCCTGGTTGGAGATCTCCACCTGCAGCTTGTCTTCGGCCTTTAGCTTCATGGATTCCGCGTTGCTTTTATTGATGTTGGTCCAGACATTCCCGTATTGAATATCCAGAATTGGAATGTTTCCACTTGCGCTGACGCCACTGATTTCTGCTTTCTGGTAAGGGATGCGAACAAGATCCCCGGTCAAAAGCGGACCAACCTGTTCAAAGGTGATCGCGCCGGAAGCCAGGCGGGCGCCGGTGTACGCATAAACATCCCGGCCGAAGAAGGTATAAGATTCGCTGGAACCTGGCAGACGATTGGTCTTCTGATCAATCTGCCGAATCTCGGCAATTCCCATTGTTTCGGAAATCAGCGTCAGCGTTCCGTTGTCAGGTGTGACAAAATAATGCCCTGTTTTGGTCTTGAGAACGATGGATTTAAGTTCATCGGTTCCCACGCCAGGATCCACTACCGAAACAAAAACTGTTCCAACAGGCCAGTATGGCGCAGTTTGCATCAGACGGTAAGCGCCTTCCCAAACATTATATGGCGGTATTTCATGGGTCAGGTTAAAGATCCTGAGATTAGGATCAACACCGACAGCAACGCCTTGCATGGCACTAACAGCGCCATCTTCGAGGCCGAAATCCGTTTGGATCACTAAAGCGTTTTTGGGCTGTGCTGGAGAACAGCCTGATAGGATGATCACCAGGGAAAGTATCAGTCCAAACACTGCGGCTGCACTTCTTAGTTTTTTCATCTGCACTGCTCCTTTCAGTTTTATAAGACTTTTGTAGCATTGCTTTCGATGGATGGAAGTGTAGAAAAGCTGTTCTTCCTGACAAGGGTATTGTGCGTCGAAAAGCAGAAGTTGGCAATGCGTAGGTTCTCGAAACGGCGGCAGCCTCGAGCACAAGAGATGAGATGCTGGATGCGGCTGTTCAATCCCTCCTCACTGGCATGGACCTCCGGTTAGTCCGGGTGACATGATGCTTGGGGGTTGCCAGGATCCCAGGCAAGTTATCGCAGAACCTATTCGCCACTTTGATCAGAAAGCGATTCCCGATCTGGGAGCAATATCCCGACAGACGGGGGGTCGCCAGAGAGAGGGATTGTCATGGTGAGAGAGTTGGAAACGGACTTCTCCAGCTTCCAGATCCAGCTCTACATGCTTTACCTACCAGGGGGCTTCGAGCCCTGGATCTGACGGTAGAGTTCAATGTCTCGCATAGCTCAGAAGGTAGACAATTTGCTGGTTATCAACAAGAAACCCTATAGGACTTGAAATGAAAGGGACCAATACAATCTCTTCAGGGAAGTTTTCGTAGTATTATGATCAGGCGCATTGCGTGGCTTCATCAATAAACCTGCGATCTGTGGCTATTCTTACTTCTGGTTTACTTGGTGGAAGACGAATGCTGTCAGATGCTAAAAACTGAAGGAGATGGGAAGAAGATACTATGGAAATTAAGGAAGCCACTTTCGACACAGGGACGGTCAACCTCAATTACGCTGAGGCGCCGGCTGCAGGCGCGCCTCTTGTACTCCTGCATAGCAGCAACACCCGCTGGCAATCATTCTGGTCCATCCTACCAGACCTTGCCGCTCATTGGCACCTCTACGCGCCTGATTTCCGCGGGCAAGGCAAGTCTGGCAGAGCGCCTGGAAGTTATCGTTTGCAGGATTTCGCCGACGATACGATCGTCTTTCTCCGGCGCCACATTCACGAGCCTGCCTTTCTATTTGGACATTCACTCGGCGGCATGGTCGCGCTTATGGTTGCAGCCCAATACCCGGAGGGGATCCGTGCCGTGGCCATCGGCGATGCGCCTCTTTCCAGTCAAACGCTCCGGGCAACACACCCACAAGACCAGGAACGCATCGCGGCGATGCGGGATCTGTGTGGCGGTCAAAAAACGCTTGATCAGTTAATTGAAATCATGAAAGAGTCCTCGATCACCGTGCCGGGCAAGAGCGAGCCGGCGCCCATGCGGCAGGTAATGGGAGAAGATGCGCCTGAGTTTGCATGGATGGCCACTAACCTGTATCAAAGCGATCCAGATACATTCACGGCATTTTCGGAGCGGCTTGAAGCGACAGTAGCAGGGTACGAGATCGACCGAGTCTTGCCAGCCATCCGATGTCCGGTTCTTTTACTCCAGGCCGATCCAGCCACAGGCGGCCGCATGACCGATGCGGAGGTGGCGCAAGCTTTGCTAATGCTAGGAGTCATGTTTGAAATACCTTGGTTGCTTATCGTTTCAAGTGAGTAACCTACCATCCTGCGGCAAGAGAGCCCCCGGCAGGGTGTTCTGTGACATGCTGCCGCAGGATGTTCCAAGCTGAATAATCCCCGGCAGGGTGTTCTGTATCGAAGTAGGGCAGATAACCACTAGAACGAAATCTTCGTAGTAGTTGCTCTTCAGGGCGGTTGTCTTCCCTCTCGTCACTACAGATGCCGCACTGGGGTGCGGCGGTCCCAGGAAAGGCAATAATCACAGAGGTCTTGTTACACGAACCTGCGTCTCCACTGCCGACTCCTGGAAGAAGACCCAAGAAAGGCGATGATCCCAGAGACCTTTTTCATCCTCAAACTGTTTTACCGCGCATTTTAAGAAAACCAATGAATTCAATAAATAAATCTGTCCCCTTTATTCCCTGAATTCTTGTACTATGTCTACGATATCATCATTTGGCGCCCTGCTTGGAAAGGTGCAATAGGGAGCCAGTTCGAGGAAAAACGCATCAGCGTCTAAGGCTTTTTCGGGTGTCGCCACCCCTTTTAGCTTGATCCTGCCCTGAGCGAATTGGTGGACGCCAATGGCCAACGGAATGCCCGTAGCCCTCGCCATGCCGGGGGGGCTGGCCTTGATCGTAGCGGCAACGGTTGCTCTTCTGCCTTCAATCTCTCCCTTGCCGATCACAAAGAACATGGGTAGGCGGGGACGATCAAAGATGCCCGATATTACTGCCAGAATATGGTCGAGCAGGGAGATATTCTTTACCTCATCCACCAATTGTCGTCCCGCCTCTTCCAAGGTCAAGCGACCCGCATCGATCTTTCCGGCCAACTTCTTAAAATAATCAGCGGTCATGGAAGGCATGACCATATAGCATGAAGATTTTTCGATCTCCGGATAGGACCACGAAAAGGCCACCGGCTCCGGATGCCCTACCGTCCAGACCGGCCGATCGCCCAATCCCGGGTAGTGCAACTTCACTTCCTCCAAGGGTTTCACCTCTTGCAGTCTGCCGTCCCGGCATTCGAGGATCTTGCCCGAACACTGCTGCATCCAGTGGACAATGGCCGCCGAATATACAACTGCTTCGGGGGCGTCGCTTTCTTTCTCTTCGATGTTCCAGGCAGCATGCAGTTCCGATACCCGCTGGAACTTGCCATAGACCTTGGCGGCCAGCATATTCGTGATGCCGGGAGTGGCGCCGATGCCGACAATCGCCATGATCCCCGCTGCTTCCGCCTCTTTTCCCATCTTCAGCATGTCGAGAGTCGGTTCCGGATCGTCGCAGATGTCAAAATAATTAACTCCCGCCCTGATAGCGCAGGTAAGAATAGGAACGGCGAAACGAAAAAAGGGTCCTACGCAATTGACGACAGCATCGTGACCTCGCATCAACGTCGTTAACCCTTCGGCATCTTCCACACTGACAGCACAGGCCGCTGCTTTTCCCAGGCATGCTCCTGCCACCCGCTTTGCGGAATCCAGATTGAGATCGGCAATGGTCATCTGATGGATTTCATCAAACCCGGCCAGCGTCTCTGCAGCCAGCGCCCCCATGCTACCCGCGCCAAGACACAAGATCTTCATAAACCCTCCTTGTTTATTGAGCTAAAGTTCCTAATCAAGGGTATTTATTAATAATAGCGTATTCTTTCTCTCTCTTTATTTCAATAAGGCATTGTATTTTATGGACGGAAGTATAGAAAAGCTGTTTCTGCTTGTCAATGGATATTTTGCATCGAAAAGTTGGGGTTGGCGATGCGCTTG
>JAPLHV010000008.1 GCA_026389455.1 Coprothermobacterota bacterium | reverse complement strand
ACCGCATAACCGGTCAGCAATCGGCGCATCAGAAAGGCCAAGGTTTGCTCTTTGGGACGAAGCAGGAGGTGAAAGTGATTGGGCATCAGCACCCAGGCCAGGCATTCGGCGCCGGTCTCGGTCAACAGCCTGGATAAGCGCAGGACGAAATACTCCCGGTCCGCATCATCGAGAAAGATATCTCGCTTCTCGATGCCGCGGACCATCACATGCTGGAGAAGTCCGGGCAGATCAAGCCTTGCTTGTCTTGGCATGGGATTAGTCTAAGCGCAAAGGCAGAAGTTAGTCAACAATTGAACAACGTCCCTTAAGAGGATCGCTTGTCGCGCAGCTCGTCCAACAGCGCGGGGGTGATCTTGGAGATGCCGCGCTTGCGGGCCTTCTCGTTGATTCCGGAGAGGACTTGCTTGAGGAACAGGCGAGGCACTCCGACCAGTTTCTGACAGGACTCCAGATCCCATTGCACGTCCGGGTCCAGCCGCTGCGCCTGGTAAAGGACTGTCGCTGCGTCGCTTCCCTTGCCCTTGGGAATGTTGATGGCATAGGGACGGCCATGACGGGCGAACCAGAAGCGGGTATTGTCTCGATACCCATAGTCCACCGGCAAGGACGGGAAGCGTCTCCCAGCCAGGAGGGCATCGTGCCAGCGCTTGGGCATGACGATCTTTTCGATGCGCAGGAGGAAGTGCGACTCGTCCGGCGAGGGGGAATCGTCGTGCGCGGAGTCCCAGGCGCATTCGAAGACCTGCACTGATTCTTGAACGATCTGGGGGTAGGGAACGGAACCACTCTCTCCCCGAGTGGAGGGGCGCAGGGTGAAGACGCTTCCTTTCATCTTCTCCGCTGTCTCCTCTCCCGGGAAGCCCAGCCGCACACAGCTTTCCAGGTAGCGACGCCGGGCGGGGATGAAGTTCAGGGCGGCCAAGCCGGTCCGCCGAATGTTGCCGGCGGTGTTGCTGGCGCTGCGTGTGATCAGCATCATGGCATGACTGCCGGCGATCATGTGGGGGAAACACAACGAGTAGGGTCCAAGATTCGTTTGGCCATTCTCGGCCAATGTGCTGACCAGCGCCACCGGCATCGGGAAGAAGCTGGAGGTCTGGTAGTAGTTGTCCAGAATGCGCACTTCCTGAAAATTCTCGTTCATCGAGGGAAGTTAGACCCACCCCCGCAGCTTGCAAGCGTCGGCGACCCGCTGGATGGCGATCATGTAAGCGGCGTCGCGCATGTAGATGCTGCGCTGGCGAGCCAGGGCAGAGACCTTCAGGTAGGCATCGGTCATCTTGGTGTCCAGCTTGGAAAGCACCTCATCCTTGGTCCAGAAGTAGTTCATGTTGCACTGAACCTGCTCGAAGTAGCTGCAGGTGACCCCACCGGCGTTGGCCAGGAAATCGGGGATGACGAAAATGCCGCGATCCTGGATCACCTTGTCGGCTTCCGGGGTGGTCGGGCCGTTGGCGCCCTCTACGATCAACTTCACATTCTTGCCCATCTTGGGAGCTGTCTCGGCGGTGATCTGGTTCTCCAGCGCTGCCGGCATCAGGATGTCGACATTCTGTTCGATCCAAGCGCCACCGTCGGCCACAGTGTAGCCAAGCTTCTTGGCTTTCTCTTTGTCGATCCCTCCGAAACGGTCAGTGATCTTCAGCAACTCCTGCAGGTCGATGCCCTTCTCGCGGATAAAGGAGTAGGACTTTTGGTCCTCTTGATCCCAGCAGGAGACGCACACCGCCGTGCCCCCATACTCGCAGAAAAGCTTGACGGCGTACTGAGAGACGTTGCCGAAGCCTTGAAAGGCCGCTTTGGTCTTGCGGATGTCGATCCCCATCTCTTTGAGGGCTTCCCGCATCACGTAGACCACGCCGAAGCCTGTCGCCTCGGTGCGTCCAAGAGAGCCGCCCACGCCCAGTGGTTTGCCGGTGATGAAGCCGGGGAACCTCCCGTTGTGGATCCGCTCGTACTCATCCATCATCCAAATCATGTGTTGGCCGCTGGTCATCACGTCCGGCGCCGGTACATCCTGGAAAGGGCCCACATTGAAGGCAACCTGGCGCACCCACCCGCGGCAGATCCCCTCTTGCTCTCGTTCGGAAAGGTGGTGGGGGTCGCAGATCACGCCACCCTTTCCGCCGCCCAGGGGGATGTCCACTACCGAGCACTTCCAGGTCATCCAGGTGGCCAGAGCGCGCACGGTGTCGATCGTCTCCTGCGGGTGGAAGCGGATGCCGCCCTTGCAGGGGCCGCGACTGTCGTTGTGTTGCACGCGGAAACCCTGGAAGATCTGCACACTGCCGTCATCCATGCGCACCGGGATTTGAAAGTGGTATTCGCGCAACGGATTTCGGAGGAGGTTTCGCGTGGCCTGATCCAGACCCAGCTTTTCGGCTACGCCGTCAAACTGCTGTTGAGCCATCTTGAAGGCGTTGAATGATTTGTCAGCCATTTCTACTCCTTTGAATCGATTGATTGACTGGGCAGCGCATGAACAGGAAATAACCTGGCCGCCCACGCGTATTCTAGATAAGGAAGCCCGTTTGTCAAGCTGAAAAACCATGATTGATGACGCTTTTAACCACTTTCATCTCTGTTGGTAAAAACGAATCCGCCATCCAACCGACACCTGGGCGGCCTCTTTCCCCTCCAGTCTTGGCCATTGAGGCTCCGTCTCCGTGAGGCCGGTTTTGAGGTGGAAGTGGGGCCGGGTGAGTTAGCGCCGCAGATCCCCGCCTGTGGCAGCATGTCTACAGAACAGCCTGCGGCAGCATGTCTAGAAACAATGTCTCTGGGATTATCAAGGCTAACGACAACAAATCAACTTGCGGCAGCTCGATAGCCCCCGGCAGCTCGATAGCCCCCGGCAGCTCGATAGCCCCCGGCAGGGTGTCCTGGAGAATGAGGCATCACTATGCCAAGACAGCCCGTGCGTGGGCGGGTTTGAAACCCGCCCCTACGAGGATCACTCCGGTATTAAACCATACCCCTGAGACCGTGGCGCCCCAGTGCGGCAAATCTGGGATCTGGACCGTTCCTGGGACCATCGGTTTTCCTGGGACCGAGACCGTTCCTGGGACCATCGGCTTTCCTGGGACCGCCGCACCCCAGTGCGGCATCAGCAGTGAAGTGACAGAAGCCGACCGCTCTGGAGAGCAACCAGCCCAGGGGTGGCACTCTCGCAGCTATCTGCCCCACTTCGACACAGAACACCCTGCCGGGGGCTGTCTAGCTGCCGGGGGCTGTCTAGCTGCCGGGGGCTGTCGAGCTGCCGGGGGCTGTCTAGCTGCCGGGGGCTGTCGAGCTGCCGGGGGCTGTCTAGCCGCAGGCTGATAGGTTACCCACTTGAAATGAAAAGGAACCTTATTACGCGAGCGTGGGGGTATAATAAAGAGCAGATGCTGCGGGCTATAATGCAGCTATTATGGGGACAGATTTAAAATCTGTCCCCATAATAGCTGCCGATCTGCCACGGGCACTAAAGATGATGAACCCTTTACCTCAATCACAGGATGGAAAGCGCCCTCTTGCCGACGTTCAGGAAGCCGGCGGGTGGATCTACGAGTACGCCGGTTTTGGCGTTCGCTTGCTGGCTGCGCTCTTGGATCTCTTCTTCCTCACCGTGGTTCAGCTTTTCCTGCTCCTCCTCATCGAACCGCGTTTTTTTGATATGCCTCAGATCTACTTGGCAGGCCAGGCCAGTCTCGGGGTTTACCTCTTCGGCAGCCTCTCGGCCTGGCTTTACTCCGCCATCTTCGAGTGCTCGGCCTGGCAAGCTACGCCTGGGAAACGCCTGCTGGGAATCAGGGTAATAAATGAACGGGGAGAAACGCTCTCTTTTTGGCTCACTTCCCTTCGCTTCGTCGGGAAGGTCATTTCGGCGGGGTTGTTGGGTGTTGGTTTTCTCCTGATCCTCTTCACCCCGCGCAAGCAAGCTTTGCATGATCTATTAGTGGGCTCTCTCGTCGTGCGGATCCTGCGCCCGCCCGAGGCTGAACTGGCCAAGCTGCAGAAGAGTCCGAACTGACCGGAGGTCTATTGCCGCATGGAATGGAGGCTTGACCTGCAAGACACCCTGCCGCAAGCTGTTTCGTTACATCCGGCGCCGTACTACAATAAGGAAGAGGCTCTTATCTCGCCAAGTCCTTGTCTCACCAAAACCATAGAATCGAGGAGGAAACCATGGAAAAGGAATCTTTAAGAGAACGGCTGCGCATCCCGGTGGATCGTTTGCAAGCCATCAACGAGGCACTGCTGAGCCCGGACTGTCAGGTGGTGGAGGATTTCCTGGAGGTCGTCGGACGCTACGGAACCCCTGCCGAGATCAACGCCAAGGCTGCCGAGGCGCGCCAACTGTCCAACCTGCTGGCCCGGTTGGAAGCAGTCGGCTCACCCTATCGCCGGGATTTGGAGTGGCTGATCGCCCAGCGCGACGCCGGCCGCTTCGTCAGGGTCGAGGACTACCGCCGTGGGGTGCTTGGAGAGAAAGCAAAGGACACACGCTTCTTGGAAACCAGCGCCGTAACTCTGGAGATCAGCGCCGCCCAATATTTCCCCTGGCTGATCGAAGAAGCCCAGCAAGCGATCGAGAAGAGAGAGTTGATGCCTGGCCGCTTCATCCGTGTGCGCAGGATGAAGGAGTCGGAGGCGGACCAGGGCGACCTGCTGGCCTTCACCGCGGCGATGCAGGTGATGGGCGCCAGTTCGGTGGAGACCCTCGACACCAAGGGAACCGATGGCTCCAACGTCCATCTCGGAGGACCGGCAACCATCACTGGCTACTTCGGCGGGATCGGACAGCCCAACGATCATGCCCTGCGCTGGTTGGACGAGTTCCTGGGTTATTACACCAAGTATGGGGTGCGAGCGGTGCTGAACATCAACCCGGGGACGGTTTTGCTAGGCTACTGGCTGTATCAACTGGGAATCGACATCGAATTCAAGATCTCCGTCTTCATGGGAAACGACAATCCCTACGCCGCCCTCTGGACGATCCTCGCCGCTAAGCTCTTCTCGCGGGAGGACGGCACGACTCCCTTGGTCGGCTTCAACCTCTCCAACTCCATCGACAACCACACCCTCGAGTTGTCCAGCCAGTTCCGCCGCAGCCTTGGCTTCGAGGATGTGATCCGCTTTGAACACCACATCACCGAGTCCTACAAGAGCATCGTTATTCAACCCTACAACCGCCGCGACGATCTGGTGGCAGTGGCTGACCACGTGGCCAACATCTCCGCCAAGCACGAGGGCGGAGAGGTGGAAATCGAGACCCAGCGAGCGCATCCTTCCGATCTCCTCGACTACTTTCGCGCCAAGGAAGAGATCGAGGCTGCCGGCGAGATGCCCCTGCTCCTGCGCAACTACCTTGACAAGCACGACTCGATCAACCGCACGGCCCGGGCGTTGACCGAGCACGGCCTCAGCTTCCTGGCCGCTCCTCTTTTGCATCATCGCTAACGGCGGGAAGTTTCCCGGACGAGAGCGCGGCGCCAGAGGAAGGCAGTCGCAGCGCGCAGGATCGCCGTAAGTCGCAGCGCCGGCAGGAGAGCCCGGGGGTGGCAGGGAAGCGGCCGGCCAGCACTCCCTCCCCTACCCGGGCTACGGCCTCCTCGGCCTCCTCCAACCGTTCGGTCTTCTCCTCCCAGACGGCTGTCGTCTGGTCGCGCAAGAAGTAATAAGAGAGACTTTGCGGAGGCAGGCCGAAGAGCTTCTTCAAAGAGAGCGAGTAGAGCGGCAGTTGCAGGGAATTGAGGGTCTCCTCGTGGCGGGTGGTCTTGTAGTCAATCACCTGATAGAGTTTCGGACGTCCGTCCAGGCGGTCGACGATGCCAACGAACTCAAATCCCCCCAAAGAAACCGTGAAACGTTTCTCCACCAACCAAGCCGGCCGAAAGTCGAATAGGTTGCGCAAGTAATAAGCGCGCAGAATGTCCAAGCCTTCCTCGAAATAGCGCGCCTGCTCCTCCCGGCTACGGTAACCGTATGGGATCCAGCGCAGGAGGAAAGCCTCCAACAACTGTTCCAGACGCGGCGTTCCCCGCATCCGGGCGTGAAAATCCTGCAAGGCCAGGTGTAGGCTGGAGCCGAAGCTAATGGCAGCGGTGAACGGGGTTCGAAAACCCAGCACGTATTGCAGGTAGTAGCGGTGTGGGCAAGACTGGTAGGCGACCAAGCGCGAGTAGGAAAGATGAATCGCGCTGCCGCGGGCTATTGAGCTGCCGCGGGCAATCGAGCTGCCGCGGGCTATCAACCAACCTCCTGTAACAATTCCTGACAGAGCGAGGCCACCTGTGCTTGGGCAGCAAGCCAGTCGCCGCTGTTGTCGATCACGCGGGTGGCTCGCCGGCGCTTCTCCTCCCAAGGCCATTGCGCGGCCAGCCTGCTTTCCGCTTCTTGCTCGGTAAAGCCTGCGCGCGCCCTCAAACGCGCTCTCTGCACATCCGGCGGGGCGTAAACCAGCCAGACCTCATCCATCCAGTCGGCCCAGCCGGCCTCGTAGAGGAGGGGAACTTCAATGAAGACGACCGGCTTCTCATCCTGGGCTAGGTTGTGCAACTGGCGGGTCAAGATTCGCTTCACTTGCGGGTGCAGAAGGGCTTCCAATTGGCGACGCTTGGCCGGGTCGGCAAAGACCAGGCGTCCTAGAGCCGCGCGGTCCACCGTTCCTCCCTGCATGACGCTCTCACCGAAGAGTCGGCGGATCTCCTCCTGGGTTCGCTTCCCTCGCCGCAGCAAATCGTGGACGATGGCGTCGGAATCGAGCACGTCGGCGCCAAAAGCACGCAGCAAAGAAGCGACCAAGCTCTTGCCGGAGGCGATCCCACCGGTCAGGCCGATGACCCTCATCGCTGGCAGCGCGGGCAGTAGTAGGTTCCCCGCCCTCCCAAGCGAATCTTCTCGATGGCGCCGCCGCAAGACGGGCAAAGAGAGGAACCGGCATCGTGTATCAAAGGGGCGTAATCGCCTTGGCTGCCGTTGACCTGACAGTAGTCGGAGAAGCTGCGGCCCTGCGAACAAATGGAATTCTCCAGAACCAGCCGGATCCCCCGTCGCAAGCGCTGCACCTCAGCCGGACGCAAAGAGTTAGCCGGCCGGGTGGGCCGGACCTTGGCGAGAAAGAGGGCCTCGTCGGCGTAGATATTGCCGATCCCTGCCACCTTGCTCTGGTCGAGCAGCGTTTCCTTCACTCGCCGCCTGGATCCGGCCAGCAAGCGCGTCAAGCAGGAGACCGTGAACGAAGAGGATAGCGGCTCCGGACCAAGCTTGCCAAGAGGCGGGAAGCTCTCTATCTGCCCCGGAGCGAGCAAATAGATCAGGCCGAACTTGCGCGGATCGCGGAAACGAAGCCGGCGGCCATCCTCTAGTTCCGCCCACCAATGGGTATGCAAACGAAGAGGTTCCTCTGCCGGGCAGAGGCTGAAACCACCGGTCATGCGCAAGTGGACGACCAGGGTTTGCCCATCTTCCAACTGAAGGAGCAGATACTTGCCACGCCGCCGCACCTCCTGGAAAGTACAACCCTCCAGGCGAGACTGGAATTGATCGGCCGGCAGATTCTTCAGACACCCGGCCCAGCACACCTCGACACGCTTGACGCGACAGCCCGGCAAGCCCTGCTGAAGTCCACGGCAGATCGTCTCTACTTCGGGCAGCTCGGGCACAGGCCCTCCATCTCGAACCAGTTCGGTCCTGCTTTCATCTCCACCACCAGCGGCGCCAGCAGCGGAAAGGCCTGCTCCATGGCTTGCCGCACCAGTTCAGCCGCCTCGCTCAGCTCCTCCTTGGGACAGTCCAAGACCAACTCGTCGTGAACCGTCAAGACCATCCGGCTGCGCAGCTTTCGTTCTTTCAGCAGACCATGCAGATCGCGCATGGCCAACTTGAGGATGTCGGCAGCGGAGCCCTGGATCGGAGCGTTCAGCGCCATCCGTTCGGAAGCTTGGGATAACTTGCGGTTTCGCGAAGCAAGGTCGGGCAAGAAACGCTTGCGTCCGAGCAGGGTGGAGACGAAGCCTTGCTCTCTTCCCTCGGCTAGAACTCCTTCCAGGTAAGCGCGAACCTTCTCGTGGCCCGAAAAGTAAGCCTCGATGTAGACTTGCGCTTCCTCCACCGGCACGGCAATGGCTTGGGAGAGGCCAAACGAGCTCATCCCATAGATGATCCCGAAATTGACCGCCTTGGCCCGCCTCCGCATCTCTTTGGTCACATCCGCGGGCAAGACGCGGAAGAGATGGGTTGCAGTGTCGGTGTGAATATCGCCCCCCCGCTTGAAATTCTCCAGCAGGTCGGGATCCTCGCTGAGGTGGGCGAGCACGCGCAACTCGATTTGGGAGTAGTCCGCCGACAGCAGTAGATGGTCCGGTGAGGAGGCCAGGAAGGCGCGTCGGATCTGTTGTCCGAAAGGAGAGCGGATGGGGATGTTCTGCAAGTTCGGGTTGATCGAAGAGATCCGCCCGGTAGCGGTGGAGGTCTGCACGTATGTGGTATGCACACGACTTGCATCATCCAGCAGTCCGGGGAGGGCGTCGATGTAGGTGGTCTTCAACTTGAACAGCTCTCGGTGTTCCAACACCTTGGGCACTGCCGGGTGGGCTGAGGCCAGGCTCTCCAGGGTGGCTGCGTCGGTGGAGAAACCGGTCTTGATGCGGCGCCCCTTGGCCAACTGGAGCTTCTCGAAGAGGACGAAGGCCAGTTGCTTGGGCGAGGAGATGTTGAACTGGCAGCCGCAGAGGGAGAAGATCTCATTAGAGAGAGCGGACAGCCGCCCTTCAGCCTCCCGGCGCAGCTCTTCCAGGACGCGCCGTGAAACGCGGATCCCGTCCATCTCCATCTCGGCCAAGACAACCGCCAGCGGCATCTCCAGGGTATGAAACAATTCTTCCAATCCGAGTCGGCGGAGATCCTCCTCCAATAACGGCTTCAACTGGAAGATGGCCCAGGCGCCCCAGGCCGCTCTGGTGGAAGGTGATGCTCCGGGTTCCTCCGGCAGCGGGCGCTTCGCTTTCTCCAGGAAGACCTGCATCAAGCCGTGCGAGGTTCTCGCCGATTGGGCCAGATAGGAAGCCAACATGGTGTCGAAGGTAACCCCACGCACTTCCAAGCCTATTCGCTGGAAAACCTTCCAGGCCTCCTTCCAGTCGTGCGTCCACTTCTCCTGGTGGGGATCGCTCAAGAAGGAGGAAACGCTGGAAGGGATCGCCTCTTCTACTTGGAAGAGGTCCGGTAGAGAGGAGACAGTAGGGAAAGCGCCGCTCCAGGCTTCACCCTGCCGAGCCCACGCCAAGGCTTGGGGCTCGCCGGGAATGGCCAGAAAAGCGCAGGCCGGCAACTCGACAGCCTGCGGCAACTCGATAGCCCCCGGCAGCTCGACAGCTCGCGGCAGCGTGTTCTGCCATTCTTCCCAGGGGTGGATGGAAAGCTCGCCTGTTGGGACTTCCAGCGGCGGAAGTAATTTGTCCAACAGGGACTTGAACTCCAAGCGCGTGAAGAGAGCTCTCCCCAACTCCGGGTCCAGGCCACTGAAACGCAACCGCTCCCAATCCACCTCCAACGGCAGATCCAGGACCAACTGCGTCAGGGAACGATTCCGCTCGGCCTGGATTCGGTTCTCCGTCAATGTACAGCGGATCTTCTCCGGCACTTCTTCCAGGTGTTGGAAGATCCCTTGCAGTGAGTTGAAATGAGCCAGCAGATCCTGCGCTGTCTTCTCGCCCATCCCTGAAATGCGCGGCAGGTTGTCCGACGGGTCTCCGACCAGTGATTTGTAGTCCACCATCTGTTGGGGGTCCAGGTGAAAGCGACTGCGCACCTCATCCGGATGGAAACGAATCGTTTCGCTGAGGCCGCGTCGCGGGTGAAGCACGGTGATCTGCTCGCTGACCAATTGCAGTGTATCGAGGTCGCCGGTGAGGATCAGAACCTCTTTCCCCTCTCCGGCTGCGCGAACGGCCAAGCTGGCGATGACGTCGTCCGCCTCAAAGCCTGGGCACTCGAAGACCGGGATGCCGAAGGCGTCGGCCAGCTCGTGCGCCAAGCTCATCTGCTCCACCAGATCAGAGGGAGTCTTCGGGCGGTTGGCCTTATAGTCGGCGTACTCCCGATGCCGGAAGGTTGGCTCTTTCAGGTCGAAGGCGAAGGCCACGAAATCGGGTTTCTCCTCCTCGATCAGTTTGAGCAGGATGTTGGCAAGGCCGTACACCCCCCCCGTGGCCTGCCCTTCTCGCGTGACCAGACTGGGCAGGGCGAAATAGGCGCGGTAGAGCAGGCTGTTCCCGTCGACTAAGACCAGCTTGCCCCTCTCCTTCATCATAGATAAACCCTTTTAGCCGCCATACCCCAGAACGATTCCAGGTCGTAGAACTGCCGGAAGCGGGGAGTGAAGAGATGGATTACAACTTCATTGAGGTCGAAGAGAATCCAGCGCCCGTCCTCGGCGCCTTCCACGCCGCGCACCGGCAACCCTAGTTCTTTGGCTTTCCCGTAGAGATCATCCAACAACGCCTTGGCCTGGCGAGGGGTCTCAGTGGTGGCGATCATAAAACTGTCGGCAAAGGCAGAAATCCCACGCAGATCCAGCGTCACCACCTCCTCGGCTTGCTTTTCCAGCATCAACTCCACGAATGCATCAACGATCGTCTCTAATTCAACAGAACTCGCTGCCGCGGGCTGTCTAGTTGCCGCGGGCTGTCTAGTTGCCGCGGGCTGTGTAGTTGCCGGGGGCTGTCTAGCTGCCGGGGGCTGTGTAGCTGCCGCGGGCTGTGTAACCTCAAGCTCTGCAGTAGCAGGCTGTGTAGCCTCAAGCTGTTTAGCCACAGGCTATCTGCTCCTTTCTCTCTTGATATAGATTCTCCTTGGCGATGGTCGCAGCAACCAGCGGTGGAACCAGGTAGCGAATCGACCGTCCGCCGCGTATCCGGTCGCGGATCTCACTGGAGGATAAGGCCAGCCCGGGGGTGCGAATCAAGTGGACGCGGGGGTGGCCGGACAAGGGGAAAGATGGCGGAACTTGATAGGGGGGGCGGGACACCACCAGCAATTCAGCCAACTCCAACACTCCCTCGGGATCCCGCCAAGAGTCGAACTCCAACACGGCATCCAACCCGGTGATGAAGAACAAGCGCCAATCCGGGTGGCTAGCATGAAAAAAACGCAGGGTGTCCGCTGTGTAGGAAGGGTCGGAGCGCTCCAGCTCCAGGCGCGAGCAAGTGAAGGTTTCATTCTCGGCGATAGCCAGGGCAACCATGGAAAAACGCGTCTCGGCATCGGCCAATTCACCCTTGGGCCACACCGGCCGGCTGCAGGGGAGGAAGATCACCCTCTCCAGGAGGAAGCGCTCCCGGGCCTCCTCCGCCGCGGCCAGGTGTCCGTAATGGACAGGGTTGAAGGCCCCTCCCATCAAGCCGATGCGGTGTTCAGCGGTCACCGGAACCTTCCTCTTGCCGATAGTCGAATTCATCCGCGCCGATCCGTACGATATCCCCATCCTTCACTCCCAGCTTGCGCAATTCGCGTTCCACGCCCAGGCGAACCAGTTGTTTCTGTAGACGCTTGACGCCCTCCTCGTTGTCCAGATCGGTGCGAGCCACCAGCCTCTCGGCGACCAACCCTTCCACCTGGAAAAGACCCTCACTGAGCCTGCGCACTTGCATCGCTCGTTCATCGTCGGCCTGCAGGGTGTACACGCGCCGGGTGGGCGCTTGCACCGGCACAAGAGGCGCTGTTGCCAGCGCCGCTTGCAGAGCTTGGCGAAGATCCTCCAGATGAGTCCGTGCCAAGGCGGAGGTCGACAGGACGAAGAGCCCAAATCCGGACAAGAGCGTGGTGATGCGCAACACCTCGGCGGGGGAGGAAAGATCCTCCTTGGTCAGCACCACCAGGGCCGGCCGCTGGGCCAAGAGTGGGTCGTAGCGAGAGACCTCCTGCCGGAGGGTGGCGAAATCCTCCAGGGGATCGCCGGAAAGATCCAGCAGGTAAGCCAGAACCCGCGTTCGCATGGCGTGCCGGAGAAACAGATGCCCCAACCCCACGCCTTGCGAAGCGCCCTCGATCAGCCCGGGGATCTCGGCCAGGACAGCTTGTTGATGGTCGGGCAAGGCGATCACTCCCAAAACCGGCTGGATTGTGGTGAAGGGGTAGTCGGCAACCTTCGGGGCGGCTGCGGAGAGAGCGCCTAACAGAGTAGATTTGCCGGCGTTTGGCTTGCCGATCAAGCCAATGTCAGCGAAGAGCAGCAACTCCAGGGTCAATTCCACCTCTTCGCCGGGGTCTCCTCGCTCTGCCAAGCGGGGGGCGCGATGAGTAGAAGTGGTGAAGGAGGCATTGCCGCGCCCACTGCGTCCCCCTTTGGCCACTACAATACGCTGCCCCGGGTTAACCAGGTCGACCAAGAATTGCCCATCTCGACGGTACACCACTGTGCCCTTGGGAACCATCACGATCAAGTCTTGTCCTTCGGCGCCGGTCATGTCGGAACCTTGGCCGGGTTTGCCTGCGGCGGCCTCGAAAAGCTTCTTGTAGGTGAAGTCAACGAGCGTGTCGAGTTGTTGGCCGGCCTCCAGAATGACGTCGCCGCCGCGCCCGCCATTCCCTCCCGAGGGTCCCCCGTTGGGGACGAATTTCTCCCTGCGAAAGGCCAAGCAACCATCGCCGCCGCGCCCACCGCGAACGGTGATGGTTACTTTATCAACGAACATCGCTTGGACCAAACGAAACAGGCTCCGAAAGAGGAGCTTCGAAGCCTATCGAAATGGGAGACGAGAGTGTTCAGGCGAAGACGCTGACGCGCTTCTCGGTTCTCCCGACACGCTCGAATTTGACGAAGCCATCCGTCGTGGCGAAGAGAGTGTAGTCGCGGCCAAGGCCCACATTTTGCCCCGCTTTGATGCGCGAACCGCGCTGCCGGACGATGATCGAACCAGCCGTCACATACTCTCCCCCAAAGCGCTTCACTCCCAGCCGCTGGGCATTGGAATCGCGCCCGTTGCGCGACCTGCCGCCCGCTTTCTTGTGCGCCATCTAGCTCTCTCCTTCCTGCCCAGGATAAGTGATCCCCTCGACGAGGAGAGTGGTCACATCTTGGCGGTGTCCGGCCATACGGTGAAAGTTGGTCTTCGCTTTGTACGTATAGACCTGTATTTTCCGGTCGCGCCCTTGTTCGAGAACGGTCACGCGAAGGATCGCTCCTTCCACAAATGGTTTGCCCACCAAGACCTTGTCCCGGTCGACGATCATGGCTATCTTGTTCAACTCCAAAGTCTGCCCCACTTCGCCGGTTAGGCAATCCACCCTGAAGGTGGCATCGGGCTGAACCTTGTGTTGTTTTCCACCGATCTGCACAACTGCGTACATGCGAGTTCCTTCCCTGAGATAGTCCTGTAATTATAGCCTCGGCCTCAGTATCTGTCAAAGCCGCGGAATGCATCAAGC
Source organism: Coprothermobacterota bacterium (assembly GCA_026389455.1). Lineage (GTDB taxonomy): Bacteria > Caldisericota > JANLFM01 > JANLFM01 > JANLFM01 > JAPLHV01. The sequence goes on along the minus strand of JAPLHV010000008.1, from coordinate 22,381 downwards.
GATAGAAACGGCTCGCGCTCAGGGCGCCGGCGCAGTCCCACTGAGGTAGAGACTAAAAATATAGCCGGTTTGCCCTTCGAAGCTAACCTTGGTCCACTCTCCCTCTACCTGCAGAAATTGGACCTCAGTGCCCTTCATCAGGGTCTGAAAGATCTCCGCGTCCGTGCTTGGGCTTGCCCGAAAACGAACCTCGTCGTCGGTGACAAATTTAATGATATTGCTCGCGGTGGGAGAAGGTTTTGGGGTTGTTGGCGTCACAGTGGGGGTTTTGGTGGGTTTTGCCGTGATAGTGGGCGTGGCGGAAGTAGTCGTGGGCGTCTCCGGGGGAGGTTCTCCTCCACAACCGCTGACCAAGGCCAAAAGCACGAGTCCGAGCGCAAGCAGTCTGCCGATCCTACCGTTCATTCTTGCCTCCTTTTCTAATCTATCGTTATTATAGCGGATTCGACGACAAGGGAAGAGGTTTCAGTAGGATTTCTTACCGAATTTCGGCTGATTCTTGTTCGATTTCTTTGCCAAGACCGGCCACAGTCGTTACAATGAGCCGTTGCAAGGAGATGAAGAAATAATGAATGCTAGGAACGGAGGGCAACGATGTTGAAAGAGCTATTGGATGACCTGCTCAACCTGGGGTTGGGCACGGCCGTTTGGACCAAGGATAAGGCGCAAGCCGTGGTGGACTCCCTGGTCAAACAGGGGGAGATCGGCAAGGAAGAGAGCACGGGCTTGATCAAGGGATTGATCGAGAAGGGGGAAGAAGCCCAAAAAGAGATCCGCAAGCAAGCTGAGAAGGTCTTCGCAGAGATGCTGGCGAAGTCCAGCCTGCCAACGCGCAAGGAAGTCTCTGAACTGAGAGCGGAGATCGAGGAGTTAAAGAAAGCGCTCAAGAAGGAAGTAAAAGAAGTAAAGAAGGAGATGGAGGAATAACTCTTCCCCTACCCGCAAATTCCAGGTCCGCGCCTGTAGAAGATCGGGAAAACGTCTCGGAAACCCTAGGGTAATTAGATGGCTCGCATCCGTTTTTTTCGCAATGTCCGTCGCCTGGGTCAGATCCTTGACGTCTTGGCCAAGTACGGTTTCGGAACCTTTGTCGATCGTATCGGCCTGGATCGATCGAGGTTGGGCCGCCGCCTCTTCCGCTCCCCCGATGGAAAGGCGCTCCACGACGTGCCGGCCGCTGTCCGCTTTCGGAAGGTCTTGGAAGAGTTGGGGCCGACCTTCATCAAATTCGGCCAGATCCTCTCTACCCGGCCCGACCTGATCCCGCCACACTACTGCAGCGAGTTGCGCAAGCTGCAGGATCACGTTCCCCCCTTCCCTTTCGAAGAAGTGAAAACAGCAGTGGAAGCGGACCTCAAGAAGCCGTTGGAGGAGGTCTTCCGCCACTTCTCACCCAAGCCGGCGGCAGCCGCCTCCCTTGCTCAGGTTCACCTGGCGATACTCTTGGACGGCAAGAAAGTGGTCGTCAAAGTGCAGCGGCCCCGGGTCAAAGAGATCATCGACGAGGATCTGGATATCCTGGCTCAACTGGCTCGCTTGGCCAACCGTTATGTGGAGGAACTAAAACCCTATAACCCGTTGCAGATGGTGCAGGAATTCCGCCAGGCGATCCTCAAGGAACTGGACTTCACCATCGAGGCGCGCAACACGGAACGCATCCGCCAAATGTTCGAGGGGGATGCCACAGTCTATATCCCTCAGGTCTTTCCCGCCTACTCCAGCCAACATGTAATGGTGATGGAGCGAGTGGAGGGGATCAAGATCTCCGATCTCAAAGCATTGGAAAAAGCCGGGTTGGACCGCAAGCAGTTAGCTATCAACGGGGCAAATGCTTTTCTCAAGCAAATCTTCATCTACGGCTTCTTTCACGCCGACCCTCATCCCGGCAACCTCTTTGCCCTGGAAGGAAACCGGGTGGCCTTCATCGACTTCGGCATGGTTGGCAGGCTGCATAAGGAGAGCAAGGAACAGATTGCCGGCATGCTGGTGGGGATCGCCACGCGCGACACCCAGCGTTTGCTGCAAGCTGCGGTGGCCTTGGGCGCCGTCAAGGAAGATGCGCCGCTGCAGCGACTGTCTTGGGATCTGGAGGATTTGCTGGATCGCTACTATGTCGGATCACTGAAGTCCCTCAAGCTGGGCGACGCGATGATGGATCTCCTGGAGGTGATGGCCCGCTACCAGATCCGGATGCCCCCCGAGATGACCATGCTGGCCAAGACCTTGATCACCATTGAGGGGGTGGGGGAAACCCTCGACCCGAACTTCGACATGGTCGGCCTGACCCAGCCCTTCGCCCGGAAGCTGGCGATGAGCCGATTCAATCCAAGCAATCTGGCCAAAGACATCCGTGAGCTGATCGAATCACTCTACTCTTTGGCTGTAACCCTGCCCAAGGATCTGCAATGGGTGCTGAACAAGTTGAAACAGGGGACTTTGGGCATCGAGCTGCAGTTGAAGGGGCTGGAAAAGCTGATCCAGACCTTGGATAAGGTCTCCAACCGCCTCGCTTTCAGCGTGGTCATCGCTGCGCTGATCATCGGCTCTTCGATCGTCGTGCTGGCCAACAAAGGGCCCTTCCTCTTCGGCTACCCCGCTTTCGGCATGATCGGCTATTTGGCCGCCGGCCTGATGGGTCTCTGGTTAGTGATCTCAATTCTGCGCTCGGGTCGTTTCTAAAGCGTCATTTTTAATTGGAGTGAGCAAGGCAGTCTGAGGGTAAAGAAGGTCTCTGCGATCATCGGCTTTCCTGGGACTGCGGCGCCCCAGTGCGGCAAATCAGGGATCGTGACCGTCCTTGGGATTGAGACCGCTCCTGAGATCGTCGGCTTTCCTGGGACCGTGGCGCCCCAGTGCGGCATCTGCAGTGAAGTGACGGAAACCAACGGCTCTGTGGAGCAGCCACTTCGAGGGTGGTTCTCTTGCGGCTATCTGCCCCACTTCGACACAGAACACCCTGCCGGGGGCTATTCAGCTCGGAACACCCTGCCGGGGGCTATTCAGCTCGGAACACCCTGCCGGGGGCTATTCAGCTCGGAACACCCTGCCGGGGGCTATTCAGCTCAGAACACCCTGCCGGGGGCTATTCAGCTCGGAACACCCTGCCGGGGGCTATTCAGCTCAGAACACCCTGCCGGGGGCTATCTAGTTAAACCGCTTGAAGGGTTCTCTTTGGGGAAGATCGCATTGTCGTGGAAGAATCATACTGCCGCAGGCTGGTAGGTTACTCGCTTGAAATGAGAAGGAACCGATTTAAGGCGACCGCCGGCCGGCTTTCCGTTTCCCGGCTTTCTTCAGCGCTCTTTCCAGGGGCTGTCTAATTCTCTTGCGATCCAGCTCCTGCCATGCTTCGAGAAAAGCCCTTCGGCACTCCAAAGCCCTTTGGGCGTGGAGAGCGGAAACCTGACCAAGGACGAAAGAGTACTGTCGCCCTTCCTGCTCGCTGCCCGCCTTTTGCAAGAGAGTGCGGATGGTTTCCTGGCCGACGACCAGATCCTGATGTTCACCGAGGATGTCCTGCAGCTTCCGCAGCCTGGCAATCCAGCGTTTGGCCGCCTCCCCAGGGTAAGGTGAATTTACTCGTCCTTCCATGCTTAAATAGCCCTGGAAGAACTCCAAGGCGTAACGCAGCCGTTTGGCTCGAATCCGCAGAGCATGCATCTCCGCATCGGGAGAATCTAGTCGAAGCGCTCTTCCTGCCTTGAGAAACCTCTTCCAAAGAGGCTTCAGCAAAACAGCGGCGGCCGGCGCCGCCCGCTGCAACTGGGCAGCTCCCGGCAACTGGACAGCTCCCGGCAACTGGACAGCTCCCGGCAGGGTGTCCTGCCAACTCTTGGGCCGCTTCTCCATCATTTCCACGAGGCTCTCTTTAAGCTCCTGGAAGCGCAGAGTGCGGAGCGCGCGCAAGAGCGCCTCTCGCCGCTTCTCCCGCTCTGCGATGAGTTGCCTGAGATACTGCTCCAGCCATGGTCTGCTCTCCGGCGACAAAGCCGCTCCCAATTCACCTACCCGTTCCAAATAGACGTCGAGATCCCTCACCCTCCCCAAGGATGCCCCCAACCATTTCAACTCGCTACGGAGATGGGTCGCCGTTCGTGCGGGGAGGACTTCCTGGAAAAGACGCAAGGCCGCTCGCAACCGTCGCGTGGCCACACGCATATCGTGGAGGCGTTCCGGGTCGATCCCCAGCCTGGCGCCAGGCTCGTGCCAAAGAAGCTGCCCCGTTTGTTGGCGGAGCACGTCATAGGCGAGGTCGAAAAGTTGAACCTGTATTGAACGCCCTGCCGGGGGCTGTCTACCTGCCAGGGGCTGTCTATTGCCAACCAACTCATCCCAGCGCGGGTGCGGCGCAGAGAAGGCCATTTTCTCTTCAGCGAAAAGCAGCAGCCCGGTCTCCTCCGCTTCCCAGCCAAGAGCTTTGCTCAGATCATCGGCAATCCCTAATAGGTCAACGCCCTCTCCGCTGCCGTACAGTCGAAACGCGCAGAAGGTTTTCCAGGACGCCCTGCCGGGGGCTGTACAGTTGCCGGGGGCTAATGGCTCTGCAGCCAGGGCTTGAAAGGAACGAAACTGCAGAGAAAGGGGCTTCTGGGATGGAACCGTCTGTAGGTAGGTTCGCTCATCAAGATGGGCTTGCCAGCAAGGGGCGACTTCCTCCCCCTCCAGCAAAAGGCGCAAGAGCGCAAAGATCTCTGTGCCGGGAAAGGGAGAAGGCCATGAAGGAGGATGATCCAGTTTTTCACGCCAGACCAGGGGTAGGCCTTGCCTTTCTCCCTGGACCGTACCACCCTGCCGGGGGCTGTCAAGTTGCCGGGCGCTGTCTAGCTGCCGGGGGCTGTCTAGTTGCAGTTCCGCATGCTCTCCCCAGTCGATGAAGAGACAAGTCAAGCCGGCCTTGAAGAGCGCCCAGTCGGTCGTATCGATCGCCTGCAACAGTCCATGCCGCTCTTCTTCCAGTTGGCAACCGGGCCGCGAACCTAGCGCCCATTCCAAACTCTCTGCGGATACTTCCTCTCCAAAGCGCTGGATGCTTCGATCCGCCTGGGGACAGATTTCAAATCTGCCCCCAAGTGGGTTATCGCTTTCCTCGCTCACTGAACCCCCCTTTATCACCGAGCCGGCGCAACAGACTCGGCGGGAGAAGCCAGCAGAGCGCTCCCTCGCCAAAGGCAGGCGCACCAGGAAAGTCGATTCGACAGACCCCGGCCCGTTTGAACTGCAGTCTAACCTCCTCGACGGGGGAAACCAGGAGAGAGGCAAACCGGCTCAGGTCAGGGGAATGGCCGACCAAGAGGGTAACTTGCTCCTCCCACTCGGCCAACCAGAGGAGAAGCCGGCGCAGGTCTCCTCCGGGCGCCAAATGCTCGCACCGGACCAGGGGGGCTTCCACTTCGAGGGTGGAATGAACGATTTGCGCTGTCTCCACGCTCCGCAGCAAGGGGCTGCTGACGATTTGCTGGGGGGACGCCTGGAGTGCCAGCAAGCCGTTGGCGACTTCCTTGGTGCGCTCTTTTCCCCGCAGTGCGAGGGGGCGATGGAAATCGTCGGGAGACGCAGCGCCCAGCGGTTCAGCGATGCCGTGCCGCATCAGGTAGACACACTGTCCACTCATCAGGGCTCCGCTTGGGGTGAGCGGTAGGGCTGAAATTGGTTTCGGTCAGCTTGGCGGGACTGTTCGGCAGCCGCCACTGCCTGTTGATAAAGCAGCTCCTGCGCCCGCGCCACTTTCCGTTTGCGGCCGGGACGCACTCGCTCGTACTGACCGTTGGGCAACAGTTGCCACGATTTCACCGTGTCCTGGAAGAATCCTCGCAGGATCTCGACCAGCCTGGTCTGCGCCGCCGGGTCACGGATGGGGATCAACAACTCGATGCGCCGGTCCAAGTTGCGCGGCATCCAATCAGCGCTGGAGATGAACACCTTGGGCTCCCCGCCTTGGGCGAAATAGAGGATGCGGGCATGTTCCAGGAAGCGGTCAATGACGCTGACCACAGTGATATTCTCTGAAACCTTCCGCAATCCGGGTCGCAGGCAGCAGATGCCGCGGATATTGAGGAGCACCTTAACTCCGGCTTGTGACGCTTTGCAGAGCGCTTTGATGATGTCCGGGTCGACTAAAGAGTTCAGCTTGGCCATGATCAACCCTTTCTGGCCTTGACGGCATCGCTCCGTCTCGCTGCTGATCAACTCCAGGATCCGTTCGCGCAAACCGCTTGGAGCGGAAGCCAGCAAACGATAGGGGGCGGGCTGGGTCAGACCGGTGATGGCATTGAAGAAAGCAGAGGCGTCCATCCCGTACTCATCGTCACTGGTCAGATAGCCGACATCGCTGTAAATCTGGGCCGTGATCTCGTTGTAATTCCCGGTTCCAAAATGCAAGAAGCGGCGAATCCCATCCCGCCCCCTGCGCAGGACAATGCACAACTTGGCGTGAGTCTTCAAGCGGCGGATGCCGTAGATCACCTGAACTCCTGCCCGCTCCAAGGCGCGTGCCCAGTCGATGTTGCGAGCTTCGTCAAAACGAGCCTTCAGCTCGACGATAGCCGTCACTTGCTTCCCTCGCCGGGCTGCTTCGGCCAGGGCGGCGATGATCGGGCTCTCTCGGCTGGTGCGGTAGAGGATTTGCTTGATAGCCAACACCTCCGGGTCCAGCGCAGCCTCTTGCAGGAAGCGCACCACCGTCTCGAAGCTTTCATAGGGGTGGAAAAGAAGGATATCTTGTCGGCTCAATACGGAGAAGAGTGACTCCTGCGGATCCACTTGCGGGGAGGGTTGTGGAAGCCAAGGCGCGTCTCGCAAGCCGTCGAAACCAGGCAGTTGGCTGATAGCCATGAAAGCCGCCAGATCAAGCGGCCCAGGAACGGGATAGCTCTCCGCGGCGCCGATGGAGAATCGGCTTTGGAGGAACTCCATAGCAATGCTGGAAGAAGTTTCCAGTATTTCCAACCGAACCGTCGAGCCGGCTATGCGCTCGACCAGCAATTCCTCCATCTCTTGAAGCAGATCCGCCACGGGATCCTCGTTCAACTCTATGTCGGCGTTGCGAGTGATGCGAAAGGGAACGGATTCCAGCACCTCCTCGCCCGGGAAAAGCCGCTGCAAATAAAGGGTCACCAGCTCCTCTACCAACATGTAGGCATGGCCTAGAGGCGCCGGAATGGTGACGAAACGAGGGATGCTGCGCGGTATGGTCAAGATGACCGAGCGCTCGCCGCCCGATTTTGGCTGGAGACGGAGATAGAGGTGAAGGGTCAAAGAGGGCAGAGTGGGGAAATCCGATTCCGCTTCGATGGCCACCGGCGTCAAGAGGGGCAAGAGTTCCCGCTCGAAGAAACGGGAGGTGAAACGGGACTGTTCCGGCGACAACAGCGAGCTCCGCAGGCGTGCCGGCCCCTCTGCAGCGAGAAGAGCCTCAATTGCCAGGAAGGCGGCGTATTGCTCGCGAACCATCTGCTGGGTGCGAGCTAGAACTTTTGCCAACTGTTCCACTACGCCGTACCCGGCCGGATCAAGGCCTGCGTAGCCTCGCTGCGCCAACGATTGGAGCCCTCCTACGCGAACCATGAAAAACTCATCCAGGTTGTTGGCGGTGATCGCCAGAAACTTCAATCGCTCCAGCAAGGGGACAGAGGGATTCTTGGCCTCTTCCAAGACGCGCTGGTTAAATTCCAACCAGCTCAGCTCCCGGTTGAGGAAACGTTGTTTGCCTTTTACTCCTGAGGCAGCCTTGGTCTTTCGCTTGGCGCTGGAGAGACTCGCCGATTTTCTCTTATCTGTAGAAGGGGATCTCGATTTGCGCTTGGCGGTGGGCTTGGCTCGTGCCTTGCTCCTTCGCTTCGCTCGAGGGGTGGTCACTTCGCTTCGATCGAGGACAAGCTTGGGCCTAGGCTTGGCCTTGGCAGCGATGGGGATAGATTTCAACTCTGTCCCCATCGCTGAGTTGGAAGCCGGCAACAGAGCAGCTTGCGGCAGCTTGACCTTGGCTGTACGCGCCGGCACAGACTTCATCGTTGTCGTCGCCTTCCTCTTGGCCATCGCCCTAGGGCGCCCGACCTTGGCGCAGGATCACAGGCAGGCCGTATACTTCCTCAAAAAGCGAGCCCTTCTGCTGCAAAGCAAATCGTTCCAGCGAAAGATCCTCCAAGCCCCAGATGGTGATCGCCAACTGTCCCCCCTCGCGGCTGCAGCGAATCTGCCGCACCTGCTGGAGGTGGTTTCGGTCCAGAGCGTCTGCCACCCGCAGGATGGCCGCCATCTTGCTGATAACCATCCGGTTCTCCCGGCCCAGTTCGGCATACTCGGGGTGGGTCATGCTGGGAGCTCCCCGCCGGTGATAACGGGAGACGAGGGCTACGCAACGCATGTCCGCTTGAGACAGCCCAAAAAGGTCGCTGTTGGAGAGCAAGTAGTAGGAATGCTTGTGGTGGCTTCGATTGCTGATCACCAACCCGATGTCGTGCAGGATGGCGGCAACCTGCAACAACAACGCATCGTGGTTCCCAAGCAAGTGCTCGGATTGCAGCTCTTGGAAGAGCGAAAGGCACAGGGTTGCCACATGCAAACCGTGCCGCGCATCGAAACGGAAGCGTTCCCCCAGTGTCTGCGCCGAGCGCAACACCTGTTGTCCGAGCTCTTCGCTCCACAGAGTGGGGAAAGCCATCTCCCGCAGCATGCCGTCTCGCAAGCTAACCTGAGGAACCCAGACTTCCTGGACGGAAAAGGCCCTACCCAGTTGAAGGTAGGCCAAGAGGCCGGGCGCCACCGTCTCGGCTTCCGGGTAGGTAATGTGAAAGCGACGCACAAGCTCGTCGATCGGCAGCGGTACAACCTCTTGGGTGAATTGGGTGAATGCTTTGAAAGAGAGCACCCCAAGCGGTTTTGTTTCCCAAGAGGGAATTATCTGGGAGGCAGCCAACTTGGTGACCCCCGCCATGGCGACGAGAATCGGCGCCTTCGGGAGAGGGCAGGTGCTGTGGATCTGATCTACCGCATGCTGGACCTCTTGTTCAAGGACTTGGACGGTCCGGCTGGCCGGCGGCCCATAATCCTCCAAGACTTCCCGCAGGCGCAGACTGCCCAAGGCGTAGGTCTCCGAAAAAGTAACCTGCCCTCCCTGAAAGAGCAGCAACTGGGTGCTCCCTCCCCCCACTTCCACCAGCAAGGCGTCGCTCTTCCCCCAAGACTTGCTCTCCAGCAAAGCGGGGCGAACCGCCATGTAGAGGAGGCGGTTGACTTCCGATTCCTCCAGGGGGGTGACGTTGACCTGGGTGGCAATATAGATGCGGTTGAGCACTGTGTCACGATTATCGGCTTCCCGCAACGAGCTGGTGGCGATAGCCCTCACCTGGCCCTCCTGGTTAATGCCGTATTCCCGCATGAGGCTGCGAAAGCCCTTCAGGATCCGAACGCACTCCTCGACCGTCTCAGACTGGATTCGCCCGCGCAGGAAAGTGTCGCGTCCCAGGTTGATCGGCTGTTTGGCTGACTCCAGGATGCGTTGGCGATCTCCTTCCAACTCGGCGATGGTCAAGCGGATTCCGGTGGCGCCGATGTCGATCGCCGCCACCACCCTTCTCTCTGGAGGGGTCTGCTCCATGTCTATTTCCTCTTAACTATGGCGGCAAGGGCGACAGCCCCCAGTGCCGTCGCTTGGTCGCCCAAAGCCGCCCGTTCGATCCGTAAGGATTGCGTGAAAGCGGCCATCGCCCGGCTTTTCACAATCGGCGTGATTTCCTCCAGGAAAATCTCCGGCATAGCTTCCACCAACCCTCCGCCCAAGATCAGCAAGTCCGGCGCCAACAGGTTGACGACACCGGCCAAAGCCAACCCGACCGTGCGTCCCGCTTGGCGAACGATCTCTTCGATGGCGGCATCACCCGCTCGCACCGCCCAAGCCAAGTCGCCGCTGCGGATCGAGGCCAAGTCCGTGCCGCAGCGCTCCAGCAAGCGGGGCGCCTGGCCACGTTGGGCGGCTGCCGCTGCTTCACTGGCGATGGCCAACCGTCCGGCCAATGCTTCCAGACAACCACGCTGCCCGCAGCCGCACAGCGGCCCATCCATCCTCACCGGCAGGTGGCCGATCTCCATGCAGGAAGTACGCCGGCCGCGCAAAAGTTGCCCTTCATAGACGCATCCAGCGCCGATCCCGGTGCCCAGGAAGACTCCCACTACGCAGCGAGCGCCTTGTCCTGCGCCGAAACGGAACTCCCCGTAAGTCCCGGCATCGACATCATTAGTCACCACCACCGGACACTGAAAAAAGCGCTCCAGCGTCTCGCGGAGAGGGATCTCCCGCCACCCCAGGTTGGGAGTTTCCAAGAGAACGCCACGTTCCAGATCGAGCGGTCCGGCGCAGCCAATTCCGATCCCGGCCAGCCCTTCCACGGTTCCGCCGCCCTTCTCCAGGACGTCTTGCACGAGCTTTCCCACCCGAGCCAAGAACGCATCCGGCCCTTCAATTCCCTTGGTCTTCTTTCGTTCCGCGGCCAATACGCGAAAATCTGCGTCCACCGAGAGGGCCATGATCTTGGTCCCTCCCAGATCTATCCCAATCCAGTGCGTCCGTTCCGACTGTTCCAGTGCCATTCTCCTACTCTCCTCGGTATTCATCAGCACTCCCTGCCGGGAGCTATTTACCTGCCGGTGGCTGTTATGCTGCCGGTGGCTTTCATGCTGCCGCATGCTGATCAATTGCAGTATACCCGTTGAGGATAGCAAGAGATAGGTTACGACCCCAATTGATGGGCGATGTCTCTTTCGGCCTTTGTCGCGACTCTGAGCCGGAGCAGCCGACAGAGCCGGGTCAGTTCGACTCCATCGGCAGCTCGATAGCCCCCGGCAGCTCGATAGCCCCCGGCAGCTCGATAGCCCCCGGCAGCTCGATAGCCCCCGGCAGCTCGATAGCCCCCGGCAGCTCGATAGCCCCCGGCAGCTCGATAGCCCCCGGCAGGGTGTTCTATCACGCTTCCGCCAATTCTTCTCTGTCGTGTCGTAGGCTTTCACGGACTTGTCGCAAGGGGGACGACAGAAAAGGCGCCCTCGGGAAAGTCGATGAAACTCTTGATGATCTCTTTGCCTTCAAGGAACTTTATCCTTGTGATCCTCCAAGGCGGGTCAAATCGCAATGTTCTCTCGGATAAAGCTTCCAGCTCTTCCACGCAGCGCTCCTCTTTTCCCCTCAGGCGATCTTACCCACTAGGGATGAGAGAGAGCCGTCACAGGACATCCTGCCGCTGGCTCTCTAGCCACGAAGGTGAATATTGGTCACCTGTAGCCAATGCATTGGCTTCTGGTTTGGGCCCGGGCTCCAGGCACGGGTAAGCCCAAGGCACAAGATGATCTCTTCAGCATTTTCCAGGCGCCCGGCCATTTCCTCAACCAGGTGCGCATCAGGAGTACAATGATCGTTTTCATAGAGCCGAATGTCCGTCACGCGCGGATCCAGTTCCCATGCGCCATCGTGAATGCGGAGATGTATCTCCTCGCCATGCTCCGCGCGGGTCTGCAAGTGGAGTGCAGGTCGCACGGACGGAGCCCAGCATCCCAGCGAGGCGATGCCTTTGCCGACGCTCGTACCGGCGGAACTGAAGCCAATCCGTTGCAGGTCCGGCCCAAAGATCTCGACCAAGGTAGAACGAGCCAGGTTGGACAAGAGCTTCCAGAAGTCATCCGCCCCCAACCTACCTATCGCCACTGCGCGATTCGCGTTAAAAACGTGATCCTCCACTTCCGGAAGATGCGGCTTCGGCATCGTCTTCCCCAACTCGATTCGCTCCCCCATTCGAAAGATTCCACCATGCTCGGCCAATAGATTGATTCCTAATCGAATGCCGCCGCCAAGAACGGGCCGCACATGTCGCCCGGTCATTTCATCGATGCCGGCAGTGCAGATGTAACCTTTCTCCATGCGAGTGAGGTGATTCACGACAATGCGCATCTCTTCCTCCCTTTGTCTGGTTAGTTTGGTTACACTCAGGTGAACAAATTCTGCCTTTCCTGAAGATTATCTGCCCCAGCGACTTTTTTGCCAAGGCGATCGTTATTCTATAGCCCGCGGAAGCGAGTCTACTCAGCCCGCGGCAGCGAGTCTACAGCCCGCGGCAGCGAGTCCTGTAATGTGAAATCTTGCCTCGCTCCTTCTCAGCCCTCTTCACATCGCCTGGGGATTCCCACTATACTTGCACAGACCATGGAGCCAAGGGGCGTGCTGCAGCAGGTTTTCGGTTTTGCGGATTTTCGGCCAGGGCAAGAGGAATCGATCCAGCAGATTCTCGCAGGCCGGGACACGCTCGTCGTAATGCCCACCGGAGCGGGCAAGTCGCTCATTTATCAGGTCGCCGCGCTCTGTCTGCCGGGCGTGACCTTGGTCATCTCGCCCCTCATTTCCCTGATGAAAGACCAGGCGGACTCGATGCAGCAGCGGTCGATCCCAGCCACTTTCATCAATTCCAGTTTGGATCAGTACGAGCAGAGCAGCAGGCTGGCGGGACTAGACCAAGGGAAATACAAGGTATTGCTGGTCTCGCCGGAGCGCCTGCGCAGCCAATCGTTCGGCCGTTCCCTGCAAAACCTGCCCATCTCTCTTCTGGTTGTCGATGAAGCTCACTGCATCTCGCACTGGGGGCACGACTTCCGCCCCGACTATTTACATGTGATCGAGGCTCGGGAACTCTGCCGGATGCCGACCGCGCTGGCGATGACCGCCACCGCCACGCCCAAAGTGCAAGACGACGTGATTCAGAAGTTGGCGATGAGAGAGGCCAAGCGCATCATTACCGGATTCAACCGTTCCAATCTGATCTTCGAGGTAGCCTACACAGCAACCGAGCCGGCGAAACGGGTCTTCCTGCAATCATTGTTTGCGGGGAATCCTGGACCCGGCATCATCTATGCAGGAACCCGCAAAACAGCTCAAACGTTGGCCAAATGGGCCAGTGACAGCCTCGGACAGACGGTTCCCTACTATCATGCCGGCCTTGATTCCGCCTCGCGAACCCAGATCCAAGACGCCTTCCTCTTGGGGCGGCTGCCGTGGGTGGTAGCGACTAACGCCTTTGGCATGGGGATTGATCGCCCTGACCTGCGCTTCGTCCTTCACTACAACCTCCCTTCCAGCCTGGAAGCGTATTACCAGGAAGCGGGCCGAGCCGGCAGAGACGGCCAAAAAGCCAGGGCGATCCTTCTCTACGCCCCAGAGGATCGCTCTCTTCAGGAATACCTGATCGAGTTTGGCTCTCCCGCCCCCAATGACATTCGCTTGGCGTATGACCACTTTTGCGCAAACCCCACCACTACAACAGATGACCTTCTGCTGGAAACTGGACTTCAACCAGTGAAGGCTCGCGTGACGATGGAGTTGCTGGAAGCGGCCGGCCTCCAGAAGATAAACCAACCGGAGTTCGGGCGCCTAGAGGTCAAAACACTCCTGCCCCTGACGCCGGAACGTCTTCACCAAGTGGCGGATCAAACGGAGGGAAGGAGACAGCAGCGATTGCAGCGATTGGAAGAGATGGTGCGATACGGCGAGTCGAACGGCTGCCGGCGGAAGATCCTTCTGTCTCATTTCGGCGACGACGGAGAGCCGACGAACCAGTTCGGTTGTTGCGATAATTGCGGGCAAAGCGCAACCGCAACTGCGCAACTGGATCCGATGCCTCGTGAGATACTCTCCTTGGTCCAGTCGTTGGACGGAAAAGTCGGCCGCACGAAGATCGCCCAGATCCTCAACGGCTCGCTCGCGAGAGATATGCAGAGGTTCAAGAAGCACCCAAGCTATGGTCGTCTGTCCCATTTTTCTCAGGACGAGACCATCAAGAAGATCGATTGGCTGGTTGAAAATAGTTTCCTGAAGCTTGTAGGCGGTCACTACCCAACCGTCAGGATCACGCCAAAGGGAAAAGCTTGGCTTCTCCGCCCGCAAGCGCAAACGCTTTCCCAGCCAGAGAAATCGCCGCCAAACCTATCGAACAACTTACCTCAAAAAGAGCAACAGCGAAAAGAAGGGGGGGGTGTGTCAGAAGCACAACCAGAGATCTCTCCACCGCCTGATTTGTACGACCTGGCGATTTCTCCTCTTCGACGCTGGCGAGACAAGCTGGTTGCAAAACTCGGTGTCCCCTACTATGTCGTATTCAGCGAAATGAAACTTCGTCAGATTGCCAAAGCTCAGCCAAAAGACATTCAGGAGCTACGGAAGCTCGGCGGCTTGACCGAGGAATTCCTTGATCAGTATGAAGAGGATATCCTGGCGATTATTACCGGATATCACTCAAGCGCAGCGGCTCGTACGATCTGGGAAGCGATTCGAGACAAAACCGGAGAATATTCAAGCAATCGACTGGCGCAGGAAATCCATGCCAGCAAAGGTTATGAAGAATACACTGTGCCCAATCTTGTATTTCAGATCGACTGGATGGTGGCAGAAGGCATTCTCAAGAAGGACCTCGAGAAACACCTTGTCCTGGGGAAAAAAGTCCATTCGCACTCCTCCCAAGCTTGCCCCATCGAGGACATACGCCAAGGATCGATGAACAATGAAAGGGAAACGGGATCGCTTGATCGAGTGGCTACTCTCATCTTGTTGACTGTGGGCACTGCGCGGGATGGTTTTGGGAAAACCCGCACCACGCTTCTTTTGCACGGTTCTGATTCCCCCATCGTGGCAAAACTGCGAGATCATCCGGGTTACGGAAAATTGAAGGGCATGGAAGAAGAAGAGATCGAGAAACGAATTGAAGAACTTGTGGAAGCCGGCTATCTCGAGAGAATTGGAAATAGATACCCTGTTCTGGCTCTAACGCCAATGGGAAAAGAAACGCTTCGTGCTCAATTTCCCGGCTTCTCGCTCAGTCCAACTCCTACAGGTGAATGATCTGTAGGCTGCCCCAAGAGGATTCCCAGTATTCAGCCACCAGGCGGCGGTGGCAATGATCCGCTTTCGGTTCGCTGCAAAGGAGAACGGTCGGGGCGACGAGAGACTCCGGAGAGTAGAGCGTCTCCGCTCGCCGTGTACACAGAAGAGCGTGGAAACGGTGCTCGTAGGCTTCCCAATCTTTGTCCTGGCGGTAGGCGTTTAGAATCTCTGCGGTAGGCGCCAATGAAGGTTGGCGCTCGTAACTCGCTGCGCAGATTTCACGCAGGAAATAGGCCAAGTCTGCCTGCTTGGTAAAGCCGGACAACTGGGACGAATTGTGCAGGCGGATGTCCAATAGATGACGGATGCCCGCCCCCGTCAGGAGCCCAAAGAATTCCTCCGCGCTTTTATGGGTGAAACCGATTGTAAAGATCTCCACGGCGCTTCCTCCTCCTGATCAAAAAGAGTTGCTTGCCCCGTCCTTTTCTGCCTGCGTTCCTCAGTCCGAAGCTGGTCCTCTTCTTCAATCTCCCCCGTCCCCCGGATGTGCAAGACACGAATCCCTTCATCGCTCAGAACTCTGCTGATCAAGAGATGACGGTGGCAAGCAGCGGGATTCTCTTCGCTGCACATCAAGACGCAGTGATACTCCTGAATGAGGTAGAGCAATCGCAGAATGCCGGCTCGAAAGGCTGGCGACTTGGCGATTTCCCCATACAGCACATGCCCTTCCGCATCATAGTATTCCTCGTCTTGCGGCATTCCGCCAAGGGTTTGCCCCTCGTCACGGTAGCCAATGCCCTCCCCCCGCAAGGCCTGCTGCAACGTTTCCCGGTTGTACTGGACGGCGTACTTGGAGTAGGGATACGAACGCAGGTCCACTAGTAGATCGATCTGGAATTGCTTCAGAAGCCCTCTCAAGGATTCCGAAGGGTGGTTGGAATGACCAATGGTATAGGCAATCGGCCGACGATCAACTGCTCCGCCTTCTTCTGAGCTCACTGCGTTCATCATGGCCCATTATACAATCTCTCAAGAAAAGGGGACAGATTTATTTATTTATTCGCAGGTTGTTCCAACGGGGACAGTTGACTGGCGGCCCCGTCCTAAGAGTAGCGAAGGATCGGATCTTGTGGACGAAATCGAGAGGATCATTGAAATACGGGTAGAATCTCGTAGGCCGGGAAGGCTGAGAAAAGTGGGAAAATAAATCTGTCCCCTTTTTACCCGGGGCACGGCAAGGATGGAGACCCCGGCGCAGTGGGAGCAAGTGGTTTGAAAGAGTCCGAGGTCACCGCTACCCTGGCTGCCTATCTGGACAACGAGCTGCGATTGGCCGGCCTAGTCGCCTATCAGGTGGACCGTTCCCTGCTCTCCAGCCAACGAGCCGAGGAAGCTGCGGCAAACGGTTGTGATCTGCTCGTCTCCCTGCACTGCACGCCGCAGGATCCACTGCCAAGGACATTGAGACTTGGTTCCCCCACGGCAATGAAGAGGGAGAGAAGCTAGCCCGCTCCTTGCAACAGATCCTGGTGGAGAATACCCAAGCCACTGACCGGGGCGTGAAGGACGACTGCAACTGGCGCCCTGCTATCGACCCCTCCTGGACCGGCGGGATGGGTGTGCTGCGCAACTTCCCCGGGCCGGTCTGCCTGGTGGAGCTGCTCTTTATCAGCAATCCGGAGGAAGAGAAGAAGCTGGGTGACCGCGAGTTCCTGGTGAAGGCAGCATCATCCCTCCGCCAGGGGATCCTCTCTTTTCTGGGAGAGGCAGCGCTCACTCCTTCCCCCATTGAGAAGGACGAGGCTGAGGCCGACGCAGACACTCTATTCCCCGACATCCCGGCTGATCTCTGGGGCGGCTCCGCCCGGTCAATGGCCCTTCGCTTAGCCGAATTGGGAGTGCTCTCCGGTTATGAGGACGGTTCCTTCCGACCTCAGCAGCCGCTTAGCCGCATCGAAGGGGTTTCCTTGGTCTACCGTGCCTTGGCGATTCTTGGCAAAGTGGCGGGGAGTTGATCATGGAAGACATCCTCACCATGATCGCCAATTTCGGCTTTCCCATCGTCGTCTCCGCTTACCTCTTGGTGCGCATCGAAGGGAACGGGCCCTCCGCGGACGCCGCCGGAGCAGTCCCGATCCCGGAACTCATGAAGCGCGCCTACCGGCGCCGCTTCAGCAGCGCGTACAAGCTGCGCATCCTGCGCGAGGCCGACGGGCTCTCCCGCCCCGGCGAGATCGGCGCGCTCCTGCGCCGGGAGGGCCTCTACTCCTCGCACCTCTCCGTCTGGAGGCGTCAGCGCGACGAAGGTACGCGTGAGGCCCTCTCCCGCCCCCGGGGCCGCAAACCGGCCGACCCCCCCTCCTCTCGGAGATGGCGGAGCTGCGCGGGAGGCTCACCCGCACCGAGTCGGAGCTTGCCCTGGCCCGTCGGGTGATCGAGGCCCAGGGAAACGTCTGTGCGCTTTTGGGCGAAGTGTTCGAGCCCAGGGGCGCGACCAAGCCCGATCCTACCAAGCCATGATCGAAGAGGCCGTGGAGGATCTCAGGGTGCTGGTTCCCCTGCGCACCGCCTGCCGGGCGCTGGGGGTCTCCCCCGCCACCATGTATCGTCACCGCCGGCCCCCCGCGCCCAAGGCCCCGCGGTCGCGGCCGACACCCGCTCGGCGCAGGCGCGCACCAGCAGATCCGCGTCCCAGGGCGAGTCGGCCAGGAACTGCTGCACGAACTTATAGCAGGCGGCGTCCTCTCCCAGGCGCAAGAGAGTAGGCTGCAGGCTCTTGCGGCCCCCGTGCTCGATCAGCCCGCGCACGTAGAGGAGCGCGTTGGTGCGCTGGCGGACGTGCGCCATGCCCGCTACCATCTCCTCCACAAAGGCGATCAGATGCTCCCGCGCCTTCGCCGTCGACGCCTCAGTGTCCGGGTCTTTCAGCATGTTCCCCTCCTTCGAACGCCGACCGCTTCCACCGGTCTGGTTCGCCATGCAGAAGAAGGAACCTTTGCTGATCTAACAAAGTATTACTAGACGTTGCCCAACTATTTCGACGCCATTCGCTGTTTGACTTCCCGGCGGTGGAGGCGTAGAGTCGCAGGATGCGAGCGCCGTGTCGGCTTCCTCGGCAAGGCCCTGACCCGCACGGGCTCACCACATGGCCGCCGCGATGCACAGCGAAGCGACGGTTCCATCGGCAGGAATCCGCCGTTCATGGCGAACTAGACGAGTGGCCCGGAACCTCGAAAGGCACCGGGACGGCATGAGGAGGCCACACGCAATGACCAGGAGATCAGGTATCGCAGTCGGGTTGGCCGTGGCGCCCTGCGGGGTCGCGCTCGTCACCGGTTGCGGGAGCGGCGCCGGCCAGAAACCGTCGACCGGCGCGTCCGAAACGGCCAGTGCCCCCGCCCCCGACTACGCCGACGCGTCTAATTGGCTGTCGCAGCCATCGTCGAGCGACGCCTCTAAGCCGGTAGACGTCTTCTACCTCTATCCGACCGCGTATATGCCGTCCGACCCCAGCGCCCCGGTCGTCTGCTCGGCGGACAATGCGCAGATGCGCAGCGGCGCCAAGGCCGCCTTCTCCAGGACCGCGACGGCGTTCTCGCCACTCGCGAACATCTACGCGCCGTACTACCGGCAGGCGACGATTGTCTCAATGATGTACGCGGAGCAGGAACCGATAGTCGGAGGCGAGCCGACGACGGATGCGCTCTCAGCATTCGACTACTACATCAAACACCTGAATAAAGGGCGGCCTTTTATCCTCGCGGGCCACTCGCAAGGCTCCAACATCATGGTCAACCTGATGGCCGACTATATGAAGAAGAACCCCGAGGTCTACAAGCGCATGATCGCGGCATACCTGCCGGGGTACTCCATAACGCCGCAGTACCTGGAGCAGAACAGCGAGCTCAAGTTCGCCGAGAACGCTGACGACACGCAGGTGATCGTCTCCTACAACACGGTTGCGCCGACGACCACGATGCCTGATCCTGTGGTGCTGCCCGGCGCGATGGTCATCAACCCGATCACGTGGACGCGAACCGAAGCGACCGCTACGGCTTCACAGAGCCTGGGGAGCATCTCGTTGGACAAGAACGGCTACGCCGTGCTCGATGCCCAGGGGCAACCGAAGAAGGTGCTCGGCGTCGCTGACGCGACGATCGACACAGCCACGGGTACGTTGATCTGCAGCACGGTGGACACGGCAACGCTCGATCCGGGCAACAGCGTAACCGCCGCGGGGATCTTCCACAACTACGACTACCCGTTCTACTACTTCGACATCCGGGCCAACGCCGCGAACAGGATCGCTCGCCATCTGGCCAACCGATAGGAGCTCAACCACGCGTCTCCCATTTGTAGCGCTGGCTCTCGGCTGCGGTTCTGGGTTCTGCTCCCCAGGATGCGGAGATACTGGATCTCTGTGGCCGCAGGAGGTCGGACGCACCGGCCCCGCCTAACAACCAATATACAGTCTGCATAACTCCACGAACACAGCGATCCTTGTCTGCATATCCCCGGTCGCGCCCTCGGCGCCGACCTCTCGCTTGTCACTGCACCATTGGGTACTGAACCCTTTGGCGGTCTCGCGGTCTCGGAGATACACAGACTGCATAGACCGCAGGGTCTACCCGTCGAGGGGACTTCTCACTCCACAGCCCCCCTTGCTCAACACGTGCGTGTAGATCATGGTGGCCTGACATCCCTGTGGCCCAAGAGCTCTTGGTGACGGCAGAAGCAGCCAGAGTGTCATAGAATGATTGGCTTCTGGGTAAAGGTCGGCGTGGTGCTTGTCGATGGTGTGATGGACCAGGTTCCCGTTCAGCCAGTCAAGGAGATGGCGCTGAGGTTCGGCGTGATGCCGGCGATCAGACGGGGGGGCTTGGCATAAGGCACGTGCGGGAGAGCCTCCAACCGGTTTCCATTCGAACTGAAAGCGAGACCAGGCATGAGGGCAAAGAGGGGCGACGGATTCTGGGTACGCGCCATGGTTCTGTTGGTTGTGGCCGCTGCCGTTGCGGGCGGGGCGCTGGAACACGCAAGTGTTGTAGGGGCTGTGACGACGATGTCGCAAATAAGAAAAGGGGACAGATTTATTTATTGAGCCGTACTAGGCTGATGGGGGCAGATTGAAATCTTCCCCATTACTGCACCAGGAGAAAAGGAAAGACGAGTGGAATCTCGAAGGCCGGTAAGGCTGAGAAAAGTGGGAAAATAATTTGGTTCTTTTCTCCTGAATGCCAACTCTCGTTCGTAGGGGTAGCAGCGATAGAGGCGCCAGCAAAGCTTCATTAGATTCGATCTACTTCTTTTGAAAGATGATGACCGTCTCGGTTCTAATATTGGCGTGCGACAGGTTGAGAGATTTGTGAATCGCTGAAATAACGCGCTCAAAGCTTGATATCGTGCTCAGGCCCTGCTCCTCCGCGACTGCCTTGATGATGCCAGCATTGTCGATAATCTGACCGTGTATTTTTGAGCGTCCAATCACGACACAGGCAAAGCCAAGTGCCACCAGAACCGAATTGATGAACGCGAAGGCGCCACGCATCTGATCCCAGAAGTTCTCCTCGGCGTGAGATTCTTGCTTGAAGAAGCGAGCCCGTGCTCCGATTTCTTTCGACCTTACTGCAAGTGGGTCGAATCCGAGCCACCACATGCGGTACTTGTGGTAGAGCCAATACTCGTATGCGTTTGGATAGGGGGGCGAGGTTATCACCATTCCTACCGGCATCCCGATAACAGAAGGGTCGGTTTTTAAGGTATCTGCCTCGATTATTAGAGGTTGCAGCAACGGTTCCCATTCACGCTCTATTAGGGCTCTGCTAATCTTTCGGCAGGCGGCAAGAAAGTAGTCAAAGACATCGTCCCTAGTAACTGGCTTATAAATAGCTGCATACCTAGTGTCGCTCCTTTGGTTCGAAACACGCACGATAATTGAGGAAAGGGCTAAGCGCAGGGCGTCGTTGGAACAGTTTTTCTGTTTGATTCCTATTTCTTGTACAAGCGCGGCTATAGCTTCTTGAATTTCTGGCTTGAACCAATAGTCAACATCCGGAATATGCCAGCGTATAGGATCATGGTTGTGGCGTGCAACGTCCGCCACCTCTTTTGCAATCCGATCCAGGTGCAGCGGCGTTGGCGCAGTCTTCACACGGCTTATTAGGCAGGCGATAGGGTTAAGATCGATCCCAACTGAGAGCAGTCCTAACCGTTGTGCCTCGACCAAAGTAGTTCCACATCCGCAAAAAGGATCTAAGACAGCGGTTCCATTTGGCATAGGCAAAGCGGAGAGGAGTGCTTTGGGAATCTCTGGAATACACTTCGCTGGATATGGGTGAATCGCTTTGACAGTATGGCTATTCAGCCGATCAGTAAAGTTCCATTCAATCATTCTCAAGCGATCCTGGACTAAACTAGACGCATCCTTGCCCTCTTGCAGTCTTCCTTGGTTCAAAAGGTCTACCGCTTGATCCAATCGTTCATCCATGTCTTTATTCATCGGAACCAACCTTCTGGAGGATTGCGGCTATTTGCCGGGACTACTCGCGCTCATTATGCCAGCCGCTGCTTCCTGAAGCTAGAAAGAAAAAACGGGGCAAGAGGAACCATGCACCAGATACGCGATTCGGCGTGAAAGATTGAGAGCATAAATCGCTACGGTGTGCAGAGGAATGGGTAATCACCCCACGGCGGAAACTCGCCATAGTTGCATTATTTCCTAAAATAGCCTATTTTCTTGTTTAAGAATATGAAGGGTTTAAGGAATATGGCCACTGAAAAGGAAATCATCGAGCTGATAACAAGAGGAGAACTTTCGTTTTCCCCTCTCTCTATTTGCTTGTTACAGGTCCAGCCAGTCATCAAAGAAAATGTCCTTGCTGATGCGCTGATTGAGGTCTCATGGGGAGAGAAAAAGGCCAAGTTTGCTGTTGAGTTCAAAGCGATTTCAACTCCAAAAGCCTTCCAATCTGCTCTCAACCAACTGAAATTCCTGTCGCTCCAGGAAAAAATCGGACGCATGCTCATTATGCCTTTTCTTGATGATAAGCAATTGCAGGAGTTGGAACGTGAAGAGATCAGTGGCATTGATCTGTGTGGCAACGGAGTGGTTATTGTGCCCGGCCTCTTCGCAGTATCCCGTAATGGTGAGGAGAACCGCTTCCCGTCTTCAGCTTCGATAAAAAACATCTACCGGAAAAACAGTTCGATGGTTGGCAGAGTATTTCTCTCTCGCTCTAGCTATCCATCTGTTCGGGAGGTTTGTGAAGAGGTCAACCGGCGAAATATGCTGGTAAACCGATGGGGGAGCAAGCCCATGAGCCTTTCGACGGTATCGAAGTCACTGAAAACATTGGAGAGTGATTTAATTATTGAACGGAACAATGTCATTCACCTTTTGCAGGCAGATAAGCTTCTAGAGAAACTGCGTGAATCCTATTCCCCTGTGGTTAGCAAGAAGAAAGTGCGAATCAAACTCAAAGAGGAAAATGAACTGATCACACAAACACTGTGGAGAATATCGCAGAA
>JAPLHV010000091.1 GCA_026389455.1 Coprothermobacterota bacterium | reverse complement strand
TGGTTGTTCTCCGGGGCAGTTGTCTTCCCTCACGTCACTGCTGCTGCCGCACTGGGGTGCGGCGGTCCCAGGAAAGCCAATGGTCCCAAGGGTCTCGTTATCCTCAGACCGTCTTACCCACTCGATATGAGAAAGAGCCAATAAGGATCATCGGGAGTTAGTTGACAATTGAACAACGTCCCTTAGACTGCACTCGCAATTCCTGAAAGGAGCATTGGTATGCCGCTTGGGTTGAAGATGCGTGCCTTGTTGTTTATCACGCGAATGATGGGTGGCAAACCTATGCATAAGCTGACAGTCATAGAGGCGCGCAAGGTAGCGCTGGCGCAAATTCCGAAGAGCAGCAAACCTGCCTCTGTCGCTATCATCGCGAATCGCGCTATCCCCGGCCCAGCCGGTGAAATCCCAATACGCATCTATACGCCAGAGGGAATGGGGCCATTCCCTCTGGTGGTTTTCTTTCATGGCGGTGGTTTTGTAGTGGGCAGCCTCGACAGCTATGATGAGTTGTGCCGTACTCTGTGCTGGGGTGCGAGTTGCATCGTCGTTTCTGTTGATTATCGCCTTGCGCCGGAGCACAAATATCCCGCCGCGCCTGACGATTGTTTAGCTGCTACGCGCTGGGCAGCGGAACATGCTGCCGAGTTCCATGCCGACCCGACCCGGCTTGTGGTAGCGGGCGACAGCGCAGGCGGCAACTTGGCAACTGTAACCGCCTTGCGCATTCGAGACGAGGGCGGTCCACCCCTGTGCGGCCAGCTTCTCATTTATCCTGTAACTGATTATCACACGCCCCCGACCCCCTCTTACCTCGCCTTTGCGAACGGCTATCTTCTCACGCGAGATAGCATGGTCTGGTTCTGGGAGCATTACCTGAACAGCGCAAGCGAGGCCAGCCACCCTTACGCTTCGCCGCTCCGCGCTCCTGATTTGAGCGGCTTGCCGCCGGCTCTGGTGATCACAGCCGAATACGACCCACTGCGCGACGAGGGTGAACGCTACGCAGAGCGTCTCCAACTAGCGGGGGCGCCAACCGTACTCTCGCGTTACGATGGCATGATTCATGGTTTCTTCATGTTTGGCGATCTGTTTAACGAGAGTCGAAGGGCAATCAATGAAGCAAATGCGTGGTTAAAACAAGCAACCGCGCGTTCTGGGCAGCCGCCCAACCTTGCAGAAGCACAACTGGCACTCTGCGCCATGCCGCCAGGTTCTGCCGGAAAAATTAGGGTTTGGTCTTTATTTTTAGCATTCCTTTGTGGAATCGGAGGATAGGTAGCTTTCTCTCGCCCGTTGCTCCTTATTGTCGAAAAAATCGGCCCTGGAAAGAAACCACATCAAAGAGGATCATTGGGAGTTAGTTGACAATTGAACAACGTCCCTATTGGACATTCTCGTCATGTTCGTTATAGTCGGAACAGGACACGTGCTGCATTCAATCGACTGACCAGAGGTGAAGCCATGGTTAACTTGGTAATTGTTTCCCACAGCCCTTCTCTCGCGCGGGGAGTGGCTGAACTTGCGGGACTTATGACGCAGCAATCCTCACTAATTATCGCAACAGCAGCCGGCGCCGGCGACGAGAGCTCTCCCCTTGGGACCAACGCCGAGGAGATAGCAAGGGCGATGGAAGAAGCGTATAGCGAGGACGGCGTGCTCGTACTGATGGATATGGGCAGCGCGGTCTTGAGCGCGGAGATGGCCCTTGAATTCCTGCCGCCGGAGAAGAGAGCCAAATTCATGTTGAGTTCAGCGCCCATCGTTGAAGGCGCGATTTCTGCGGCCGTGCAGGCCAGTCTTGGCGGAACCCTCGAGCAGGTGCAGGAAGAAGCGCTCGGTTCTCTTGGCAACAAAGCGGCCCAGCTTTCGGCGCCCGAGGAGAACAGCGCAGCCCGGGAACCGCCGAGATCAGAGGTCGTATCAGGCCCCACCGCTGATGCGGTCATCGAGATACGGAATAGGCTCGGCCTTCATGCGCGGCCTGCGGCGACCTTTGTGCAGACGGCTGGACGCTTTGCATCGAAAATTGAGCTTGCTCGAACGGACAATGAAACGCGCCGATCCAATGCAAAGAGCATCAATGCTGTTGCCAGCATGGGCCTGCGGCGCGGCGAGACGATCCATGCATGGGCTGAGGGACCGGACGCATCCGCCGCAATCGATGCATTGAAACAGGCCGCCGAGAATGGTTTTGGCGAAGCCGAGGAAGCAACGGCGTTAACGGTTGCAGTCCCTTTGGCAAGCGCCGAACGCAGCGGCAAGAGGTTTGATGGCGGCCTCATTGGCATTCCTGTCTCGCCAGGCTACGCAGCCGGTCCGGCAATCGTTCTGAAGTTGGCTGAACCGGAAGTCAAGCAACGCACGATTGATGACCCCGAAACAGAATGGAAGCATTTGTCGAAGGCGCTGGAAGCCGTCCGAGCATCAACCCAGAAATTGCGCCGGCAGATAGCGACCTCTGCGACAGAGTACGACGCAGCGATTTTTGATGCTCATCTGATGTTCTTGAGCGACCCTGATCTCCTGGAAAAGGTTCAGCTTTCCATTCTTGACGGACACAAGAACGCTGGATGGGCTTGGAGCGAAGCAATTCAAGGCGAGCTTGCCGAGTATGGAAAAATCGAAGACGACTACATGCGCGCACGTGCCGCCGATGTAGCGGATATTGGCCGGCAGGTGCTCGTCCAGTTGGGCGGAGGAACGGGTGCGCTCAACCTATCGTCCCCTGGAATTCTAGTAGCGAGGGATCTGTCGCCCTCTGATACGGCGCGGCTTGACCGTGCCATGGTGCTCGGCGTCTGCACCGAAATGGGCGGTCCCACGTCGCATAGCGCAATACTTGCACGAACGCTGGGCATACCCGCAGTTCTTGGCTGTGGCGAAGCCCTAGGCGAAATTGCCGAGGGAACGCTTCTGGTAGTGGATGGATCGATAGGACAGGTCTGGACTTCTCCGCCTGCACAGATCCTGAGCGCATACCAGGAGAAGATCACAGAATGGCGAAACCTGGAGGCCCTGGCCCGGCAGACAAGTCGCGCCCCTGCGGTCAGCAAAGACGGCATAGCGGTGGAGGTCGTGGCGAACATCGGTTCTGCCAAGGACGCGAGGGTTGCTTTGGATTCAGGAGCTGATGGCGTCGGGCTTCTGCGATCGGAATTCCTCTTTCTGGATCGCCTTGATGCGCCGGAAGAAGAAGAACAATTCGCAGCCTATCAGGAAATTGCTGAAGTGATGGCAGACCGTCCACTTATTGTCAGGACCCTGGATGTGGGTGGCGACAAACCACTGGCCTATTTGCCGCAAAAGGAAGAACAGAATCCATTCCTGGGAAAACGGGCGCTTCGACTCTGCCTGGACCAGCCAGGTTTCTTCAAGGCCGAATTGAGAGCAATCCTTCGAGCCTCTGCAGGTCACAATATTAAGATCATGTTCCCCATGGTGGCAGATATTGCGGAACTCCGTCGCGCCCGCTCGCTATTGGAAGAAGCCCGGGAAGAGGTACTACAATGTGGGATTCTGATCGCACCGAACGTCGAAGTTGGCATCATGGTGGAAATACCCTCGGCGGCCCTTCTTTCCCCGGTATTTGCCGGCGAGGTGGATTTCTTCAGCATCGGCACAAACGACTTGACGCAATACACCATGGCCGCAGAGCGTGGAAATGCGGAAGTAGCGCACTTGCAGGATGCCCTGCATCCGGCGGTGCTTGGGTTGATAAACCGGACCGTACGCGGCGCCGACGAAGCGGGCAAATGGGTCGGCGTGTGCGGAGAACTGGCCGGCGACCCCGTGGCAATTCCGATACTGCTCGGCCTCGGCGTCAAAGAGCTGAGCATGGCGCCTGGATCGATACCCGCAGCAAAGAGTCTCGTGCGCAGGTTGGACATCGCCGGTCTGCGCGACTTGGCCAAGGAAAGCCTGGAACTGGAGAGCGCAGCGGCGGTGAGACTCCTGGTAAAGGAGAGGCTGGGCTTGCAGTAGGAGCCCGGAAGCTGCTGCGTGACGGTCCGAAAGAGGCGCTGCTGTGCAATGCAAAGAATGGCTATCGTATCGACAGATGGTTGCATAGCGGATGATAGCGACAGGCTTCAGTGCGTCAGTGTTCTCCCGATTTCAGGGTTCCAGAAGCCCATGGCGTCGGGCTCCTATAGCAGGTGAAATCGGAAGGAAAATGGAGTTGAGAGGAGATCGAGGTCTTGACAATCTCCGGTGTCTTCGAATACGATCCGTTTATCACTCTGAATCTCCCCAAGAAGAAGCAGAGGGAGAGAAAATATCCGGAATATCAGGAGGTACAGCATGAAGAAGTTGATCAATAAGCCTGAAGATGCTGTAAAAGAAGAACTGGAAGGAATGGCGCTTGCCTACCCCAGCATGATCAAGGTCAGTCTTGAGCCGAAGTTCGTTTACCGAGCCGATGCGCCCGTACAAGGCAAGGTGGCGCTCATTTCTGGCGGTGGCAGCGGCCATGAGCCCATGCATGGCGGGTTTGTCGGCAAAGGCATGCTTGATGCCGCCTGTGCCGGCGAAGTCTTCACTTCTCCAACACCTGACCAAATGCTCGAAGCTGCCAAGAAGGTGAACGGCGGAGCGGGCATCCTGTACATCGTCAAGAATTACACCGGCGACGTGATGAATTTTGAAATGGCAGCCGATATGGCTCGGCTAGAAAACATGGTAGTGCAGAATATCCTGATCGACGACGACGTTGCCGTCAAGGACAGCCTTTGGACCGCTGGACGGCGCGGAGTTGGCGCGACCGTCATAGCGGAGAAGATTACCGGTGCAGGCGCCGAAAAGGGATACGATCTCACTAAGGTCGCCGACCTTTGCCGCAAGGTAAACGCGAGCGGGCGCAGCATGGGCCTGGCACTAACCTCCTGTACGGTTCCGGCCGCCGGGAAGCCGACCTTTGAACTTGGCGACGACGAAATCGAAATGGGTATCGGCATCCATGGCGAACCTGGGCGAACCAGGATGAAGATCAAGTCCGCCGACGAGCTCACTGAGATTCTGGCTCTTTCTATCATCGAAGACGGCGACTACTCGCGGATAGTCCATGAATGGGACGAGAAGAAAGGCGACTGGGTCGACGTGACTCTCGTCAACGAAGCCTTGAAGCAGGGAGATCAGGTTATCGCTTTTGTGAACGGCATGGGCGGTACGCCGAACATCGAGCTTCAGATCATCTATCGCAAGCTGCATGAGGTGTGCGAGAAGAAGGGCTTGAAGATCATTCGGAATTTGGTCGGATCCTACATCACGTCGCTCGAGATGCAGGGCTGTTCCATCACCCTTGTCCGGGCTGACCAGGAAATGATCGAGTTATGGGATGCGCCGGTTATGACTCCTGGCTTGCGTTGGGGCATCTAGACAGAAACTGCCGGGAATAGGCGCGAGTATAAATGCCGCCCTGCTCGTGGTTCGAAGCGCAACGCGTTGAGGAGTGACAGGCGTCGTTGCCTAGCAGTGGTGATATGGAGAAGGAGCTGAGTATTTCCGCTACCGTGAGCGATGTAGTGAACTGTCTGAGAAAGATGTGCGATGTCATACACGCAAACAAAGAGTATCTGACTG
Source organism: Coprothermobacterota bacterium (assembly GCA_026389455.1). Taxonomy (GTDB): domain Bacteria; phylum Caldisericota; class JANLFM01; order JANLFM01; family JANLFM01; genus JAPLHV01. Next base: position 10,827 of record JAPLHV010000091.1, on the reverse strand, counting down.
AGCTAGATTCCGCAATTGGCGATGCAGATCATGGCACCAACATGGACCGCGGCTTTCAGGCGATCGCAAAGAAACTGTCAGCGCCCGTCGACAACGACATAGGCGGTATCCTCAAGATGTGTGGAATGACTCTTGTTACCACGGTAGGCGGAGCGAGCGGACCACTCTATGGGACGGCTTTCCTGCAAGCAGGAACGGCGCTTGCGGGAAAGCAGGAGCTTGAGCCTGGAGACCTTCTTGTCGCTGGTGAAGCAGCGTTAAAAGGCGTCTTGATGCGTGGCAAAGCGATCCTGGGCGACAAGACGATGGTAGATGCGTTGACCCCAGCGATCGCGGCGCTTGAAGAAGCGCTGGCAACCGGAGCGAAGGCAGCAGAGGCTCTGGAAAAGGCGTCGATAGCGGCCGAAACCGGTATGACAGGGACCATTCCCATTCAGGCGAGAAAAGGGCGAGCGAGCTACCTTGGAGAACGAAGCATCGGACATCAGGATCCGGGCGCCACGTCCTCTTTTCTGCTCATCAGGACTATGGCTGAGACTGCTCGTGAAATCGGCTTCTAACGTGCTTGAGTGTCACTATTTGACAAACTCGGTCAATGATCTAGAGTGCCAGGATGAATATTGTTCAGAGCTGGGGAAGCCCTCATGTTTCCCAGTTTTTTCCCGAGCTCAGGGTTCCAGAAACCCTCGGTGTCGGGCGCTCATTGCAGGTGATGTCGGAAAGGAAAGGAGGCGAGCAGGAGATCGGCGTTGTTGACAGAAAGTGCGGGCTTCAAGAACCAGTGATGATTGGTTTCTGCAAACGGTATTATCCCTGTACGTAAAGGAGACAGCAGAATGAAGAAGAACGCTCTGGTTGGACAGTTAATCGGTGAAGTATTTGGAACCTTTATCCTTATTTTGCTCGGCGACGGCGTTGTCGCCAACGTTGGTCTTGCCCCTCGTCTGGCTGCCGGCGCCTATAACTGGAACACCATCACAATTGGATGGGCAATGGCTGTTATCGTCGCCGTGTACGTCTCTGGCGGCGTTTCCGGCGCGCACCTAAACCCGGCTGTTACCCTTGCTATGGCCCTAAAGCGCGGCTTTGCATGGGCAAAGGTCATTCCGTACTGGATCGCCCAGATGGTCGGGGCCTTCATTGGCGCTTTTGGCGTCTACCTTGTCTACTTTGATGGCCTTAAAGCTGCCGGCATGCCCAATGTATGGTGCACCGGACCCGGTTCAGTCTTTGGTCAGGCGTTCTGGGGAGCTGCAGCAGTTCCAGCTGTTACGTCAGCCGGCCCCTACACCTTGTTAATTGCCTGCGTTGCTGAAATCTTCGGGACCGCCGTCCTGCTCTGGGGTATTCTTGCGGCCGGCGACTCCAAGAACATGGGTCTAAAAGATAACCTTGGCGTCTTGCTCGTCGGCGGCGCCGTTCTTGCCGTCGGTCTCTCCCTCGGTGGACCGAGCGGCTATTCGATCAATCCAGCTCGTGATCTTGGTCCCCGTATCTTAGGCACCCTTGTCGGAACGAAAGGTCTCTTTGACGGCATCTACTGGCTTATTGCGCCTGTTCTTATGCCGTTGGTCGGCGGCGTCCTGGGCATCCTCACGTATGACTGGTTCGTCACTCCGCATCTCCCCGAGAAGAAGCAATAGTTGATAAAGGAGAAATAAATATGGCAAAGTACGTAGGAGCAATAGATCAGGGCACGACCAGCACCCGGTTCATGATCTTCGATCATGCCGGACAGGTCGTCGGCATCGACCAGAAAGAACACGAGCAGATTTATCCCAAGCCCGGCTGGGTCGAACATGATCCGATGGAAGTCTGGGCAGCCACTCAGTCGGTTATTGCCGACGCACTCGAGAAGGAACATATCGATCCTAAGGAGCTCGCAGCAGTCGGCGTCACCAACCAGCGTGAGACCACGGTGGTCTGGGACAAGAATACTGGCGTGCCGGTCTACAATGCCATCGTCTGGCAGGACACGCGCACTGACCTTATCTGCAATGAGCTGGCAAAAGTCGGTGGACCCGATCGCCTTCGCGCCAAAGTAGGACTCCCCCTGGCCACATATTTCTCCGGTCCCAAGATCAAATGGATTCTTGACAACGTTCCCGGCGCCAGAGAGAAAGCTGAGAAGGGCGAACTGTATTTTGGCAACATGGACACTTGGGTCATCTGGAACGTGACGGGCGGAGTCAACGGCGGCGTTCATGTCACCGATGTCTCTAATGCCAGCCGCACCATGTTGATGAACCTCGAGACCCTCGACTGGGACGAAGAGATCCTCAAGCTGATGGACATTCCGCGCTCCATGCTCCCCGATATCAAGGCCTCGTCAGAAGTCTACGGCACAGCCGTTGGCGCGCTCGAAGGCATTCCTGTCTCCGGCGACCTTGGCGACCAGCAAGCAGCTCTCTTTGGCCAAACCTGCTTCAGCGCGGGAGAAGCCAAGAACACCTACGGCACCGGCTGCTTCATGCTGCTCAACACCGGCACCGTGCCCGTTCCTTCAAAGAACGGTCTGCTTACCACGCTCGGCTACAAGATTGGCAGTGAGCCGGCCGTGTATGCCCTTGAAGGTTCCATCGCCATCACAGGCGCTCTGGTTCAGTGGTTGCGCGACAACCTCGGCCTGATCGAGAAATCCGCCGACATCGAGTCCCTGGCCAATACGGTCGAGGACAACGGCGGCATCTACTTTGTACCCGCATTCTCCGGCCTGTTCGCCCCGTACTGGAAGAGCGACGCTCGCGGCGTCATCGTCGGCATGACCCGTTACGTCAACAAGGGTCACATTGCCCGCGCCGCACTCGAAGCGACTGCGTATCAGACCCGCGAAGTCCTGGAAGCCATGAACAAAGACTCCGGCGTTCCGCTTACCGCACTCAAGGTAGACGGCGGCATGGTCTTCAACGACACATTGATGCAGTTCCAGTCGGACACCCTCGGCGTTCCCGTCATCCGCCCGAAGGTAGCCGAAACCACGGCTCTCGGCGCCGCCTATGCGGCCGGCCTTGCAGTCGGTTTCTGGGACAAGGTCGAAGATCTGCGCGCCAACTGGGGAGTGGACAAGACTTGGGAGCCCATTATGGACAGCGCCAAGAGCGCCATACTCTTTGACGGCTGGCTTGAAGCCGTCAAGCGCACGTTCGGTTGGATAAAGCAGTAGAACTGCCGCTCTAGGTTTCTCGTATCTGAAACGAGCCGCGACCGGCGGTCGCGGCTCGTTTCTGTTTGGCGAGAGTCTGGCAACAGCGTTTCAGCTCACCTCTCTGGAAGTATTGGAAGTACGATACTGAGAAAAAAGGTATGGCAAACATGGCGGAAAAAATGTACGACGTTATCATCATCGGCGCGGGGGTGGTCGGGAGCATGGTGGCCCGGTTTCTCTCGCGCTACAAGCTTGATGTCCTTTTGATAGAGAAAGATTCCGACATCGGCATGGGGGCCTCCTCGGCGAATACAGCCATTGTGCATGCCGGTTATGACCCTAAGCCGGGCACTCTGAAGGCCGAGATGAACATTCTAGGAAACCAGATGTTTGATCAGTTGGCAGGCGAACTCAACTTCAGCTTTGAGAGGCGAGGCGACTACGTCGTTGCTATCGGACCGGAGGAATATGCCAAGCTTGAGAGTCTGCGGCAACAGGGGCTTGAGAATGGGGTTCCTGGAATGGTCATAATTAACGCCGCAGACGTCCGTCGGCGGGAGCCTAACATCAATCCCGAGGTAAGCGGCGCTCTCTGGGCCTCTACCGGAGGCATTTGCGACCCGTTCAGTCTTGTCGTTGCCGCTGCCGAGAATGCTGTCGTCAATGGAGTCACCCTCATGACCGACACGGCATTTCAGGACTTCATTATGGAAGGAAAACGCATCGTCGGCATCAAGACAAACCGCGGCGATTTCAGGTCTCGCTGGGTCGTCAACAGTGCGGGCCTGTATTCCGATGCAGTGATGCATAAGGCCGGCCTGCGGCCGGAGTTCAAGATTACGCCTCGAAAGGGCGAGTATTACATCTTCGACAAGGCCGAAATCACCATCAACAACGTGCTTTTCCCGGTGCCGTCTGCAACCAGCAAGGGCATTCTGGTTACCACGACCGTGCATGGCAATACCCTTATTGGACCGAATGCCCTGGAGATAGATGACAAAGAAGACCGCTCCATCACCCGCGAGGGATTGGATGAAATCTGGGAGGGGGCTGTCAAACTGATTCCATCGCTCAGTCTACGATTCTCGATCGCCGAATTTGCCGGACTCAGGCCGGGAGGAAACGCTCCGTGCGCCAACCCCGACGTCAAGGACAACAAGGATTTCATCATCGAGATTCCCGAACAGGTCGAGGGATTGGTCAATCTTGGCGGCATCGAGTCGCCTGGACTTACCTCGTCTCCTGCCATTGCCGTCCGGGTCGTCGAGCTTCTCAAGGGCGCCGGCGAGAAGCTGGAGGAGAAGCCGGAATGGGATCCCATACGCAGGGCTCGTCCGCGTTTCCGCGACATGCTGCCGATTGAGCAGAAGTTGCTCGTAGAGAACGATTCGAGCTATGGACGCATCATTTGCCGCTGCGAGAACGTCACTGAGGGCGAAATCGTGGCCGAAATACACGCACCCATACCCGCATGCACCTATGACGCCCTAAAGCGGCGCACCTGGCTGGGTACAGGACGCTGTCAGGGTGGTTTTGACACTACGCTTGTCGTCCAGATTCTTGCCCGCGAACTGGGCGTCTCACCGCTCGAAATCAGCAAGAAGGGTAAGGGATCAGAATTCCTTGTCCGGCCGACCAAGGATAAGGAGGCAGAATCATGTTGAAGGCAAAATACGACGTAGTCGTCATCGGCGCCGGTCCTGCCGGTCTGGCTGCGGCCATCGAAGCAAAGAAGACGGGCGCCCAGGACGTGCTGGTCGTCGAGCGGGCGCAGGAGCTGGGTGGGATTCTGCAGCAGTGCATTCATAACGGATTCGGCCTCCAAATATTCAAGAGGGACATGCCAGGACCTGCCTATGCGCAGCATTTTATCGATGAGCTTGCAGGGCTTCACATCGACACCTTGCTGGATGCGATGGTCCTGAATGTGACCAGCGAAAGGCATGTGCATGCGACGAGTCGAGGGTCCGGTTTTGTCGAACTTGACGGGAGGGCTCTGGTGCTTTCCATGGGCTGCCGCGAGCGAACGAGGGCACAGATTGCTTTGCCGGGAACAAGGCCGGCGGGCGTCTATACCGCGGGAACGGCCCAGCGCTTTGTCAATATCGAAGGTTTTATGCCCGGCAAGCGCTTCGTGATTCTTGGCTCGGGAGACATTGGCATGATCATGGCGCGCAGGCTTGTCTTCGAAGGCGCCAAGGTAGAACGAGTGCTGGAAATCATGCCCTTCCTGACCGGCCTGACGCGCAACTATGTACAGTGCCTTATGGACTTCGACATTCCACTCCAGTTGAACCATACCGTCAAGCGCATTCTGGGCAACAACAGGGTAGAAGCGATAGAATCGGTTCAGATCGATAAGCAGCGCCAACCAATAGCGGGCACCGAGGAGATCATTCCCTGCGATACGCTGTTGCTTTCGGTGGGTCTCATCCCCGAGAATGAACTTTCACGAAAGGCGGGAGTTTCACTTGATCCCGTCACCGGCGGCCCGTTTGTTGATGAAAGAATGCAGACCAGCGTGCCGGGCATTTTTGCCGCGGGCAACGTGGTACATGTCTACGACTTGGTGGATTGGGTGACTGAAGCCGGGTTGCTGTGCGGACGGAACGCGGCGCAATACGCCATCAGAGAGCGCAAACTCCACGGCCGACGAGTGGGGATAAAAGCCGGAAACAATGTGCGCTACATCGTCCCTCATGTTTTGGACAAAGAAAGCCTTGCCGAATCAGCCCAGCGTTTACAGATGCGCGTGACAATGCCGATTGAGGAACCAGTCTTGATTGAAGTCATGAACGGCGAAGAACGTGTGGCCAGAAAGACGGAACTCTACGTGCGCCCCGGCGAGATGGTCAATATCGACATTCCGCAGTCTGCCTACGACGCCGTGCAACGCGCGTCCGAGCTGAGCGTGCGAGTCGTTAGGCGATAAGGAGACCGATATGACGCAGGAACATAGGAAGTTTATCTGCATTACATGTCCAAGGGGCTGCGCTTTGGACGCGACAGTGGAGGGCAAGGCCGTCGTCAAGATAGAAGGGAGCAGCTGCAAGCGCGGCATGGACTATGTGAAAGGGGAACTGACGGATCCGCGACGCATGGTGACTACCACGGTCCGGGTAAAAGGCGGCGTCCATCCCCTTGCGCCAGTCTACACCAAAACGCCGATCCCCAAGCCGCGCATTTTTGATCTACTAGCCGAAATCCGGAAGATCGAACTCAAGGCTCCGGTAAGATTCGGCGACGTCGTCATTGAAAACGCGCTCGGAACCGGCGTCGATGTTCTGGCAAGCAGGAATATTCCGGCGAAGAGCGAGGCATCATAGGAACTGACATGGCAAAAAACCTGCAGAAGGGTAAAAGCGCGATCGTACCGCCAAAAACACTGGTACCTACTGTCGAGCCGAAGCCTGGGCTGAGTCAAAGGAAGCAACCACGCTACTGGATCAGACTTGCAGTATTCCTTGTGCCGCTTATCGTCAGCGAAATAATGTTCTTGACCGTTGGAAGAACATGGAACGCTGTGATCTTTCCAGTAGCCTGGATAGGATTCTTCTACTTCCAGATGAAGCGAGGCGGGTGGAACGTTTTCAAGCCCTGAAGATGCAGCCGGCATCTCAACTGGACTACAGGTGAATAGTGGTCAGCACCTGGCGGGCTTGTGAGGTTTGTCTTGGTTTCTAGAATGGGGTGTTCGCTGTCTGCGCTGCGGCAAGGTCTTCACCGAACCGGATCAGATCTTTGGTCATCGTCGCCGAAGCACCCGCCACTTGTGGGAAAACATCGCCCAGTGGGCCATCGAGCAACCCGCCAGTCAGGGGTTAGAGGAAACGTCCTCGGCTTGCTTCCCGGGAACGGTGGGGGGCTGTTGCGCGCCTACCTGGAGAAGCTGTCAGACCCAGACCAGGTTCGCGTCGCGACCATGGACATGCACGACCCCTTCCACCGGGCCGTACAGCTCTGCCTGCCCTACGCCCGCGTCGTGGCGGGCAAAAGTTCCATTTCCTGCGGATGGCGCGCCATGCCGTAAGCCAAGTGCGGGTGACCCTCCAGCAAGGGGGAGTGTCTCCAGAAGCGATGCGTCTCTTCCGCGGCCGTCACCTGCTGGTGGCCCAAGAGCGCCTTCGTCCCGGCGATTGGGTCAAGCTGCGGGCCTTGTTCCGTTTGGCCCCGGATCTCCAGACATCCTGGGAGCTCGTGGAAGAGTTGCGCCAGTGGTATCGAAGCGGAAGCTGGGAGCAAGCCCGTCAGAAGATCCGGCAGTGGGCTGCCAAGGTTCGCCAGTGCGGCCTGGCGCCCTTCCCGAACTGACCGGAGGTCAATCTCTCCTTTCCACCCTCCGCGACTGGGGCAAGGAGATCCTCAACACCTTTCACTGCCCCTTCACCAGCGGCCCGCTGGAAGGGAAGAACAACCGCATCAAGGCGATCAAACGCATGGCCTATGGCTACCGCAACCCGGATAACCTGCGGATGCGCATCCTGCTCACCAACAGAACGAAGAGGGCAATGGCATGAGCTACAGAGAAAAATCACACAGCAGAAAAGGCTCTCTCGGGGAAAGTCGATGAATGCCTTGATGATACCCTCGCCTTCACGGAACTCTATTCTTCCACGCAGCACACCTCTTTTTTGCAATCACAGACTGCCTTGCCCACTCGATTTGAGAAAGAACCTTTCCTTTCCTCACATTTGAGGGTGCGACGGAATCACATTCGCCATCTTCACCGGTCGCTCCCGAACAGCAACTCCTACTTTCCATGGTTTACCTGAACTCTTTTTCGACGAGGGGACAATGAAAGCATCAAAGGTGATGTCTCGCAATGAAGCGAATCGTTTGGCTGAATAGTAGAATACTTATTCTGATCAGCCAGAACTGCGTTGACGCAATCGAAGAAGCGCAGGATACTGGGCACACGCAAGCGGTAATAGACAAAGAGCCCCTCTCTGCGGTTGGCGAGCAATCCTGCCGTTTTCATCAAGGAGAGGTGCTTGGAGACGGTGGAGAGGTCGGAGCCGACCAGCGCCTGCAATTCGCAGACGCACTTTTCTCCCTCGGCCAAGGCTTCCATCATGAGCAGGCGGCTTGGATGGGCCATGGCTTTCAGCACCCGTGCTTTGCTAACGATGAGCGGATCCGGTTCAATCATAATACTTGGTATAATAGCCAACTATTAATCTTTGTCAAGGAAGCGCGAGGTCGTTCTCCATCTGTTGTATGATCCTGTCGATGGAGCAGCGCTATGCGAACGATAGACCTGATCGAGAAGAAGAACCATCCTGTGGCGGAGTGCCGGGAGTGAAGATGCGATTTCTATGCCCGATCTGCGGCCAAGAGCTGCGAGAAGCGCATGCTTGGTTGGCCTGTTCCTTTTGCGGGATTCTCGAAGAGGGTGAGTGGGGCTGCCCCAATGGCCATTCCCAATGCGAAGGTTGCCGCCTGGCTGAACCGGCCGAGATCATCGAGCGGGTCTGCGCGCAATCGCAGGAAAGTGACCCTGTGCAAATTGCCGACCTGCTGATGAGCCACCCCTCTTTTCATGCTTATGGTCCGGAACACCACTTGCTGGTGGCGCCCGTTCTCCTTGCCGCACTGCGGAATATTGGCCGGCCAATCAACGCGGAGAAGATCGAGATGGCTCTAAGGCGGTTGGCAGACATCCCGGTAGCCGTCTGCGCCAGCCGGGGGGACTGCGGCGCAGCGGTAGGGGTAGGTTGCGCTCTCTCCCTGGTGGTTGGGGCGACGATCCACAGCGGCTGGGAGCGATCGCTGGCATTGCGCGGGACAGCCCATGCACTGGAGCGCCTAGCCGACTTAGGAGGGTCGCGTTGCTGTAAGCAAAGCGTCTACGCATCGATCGAGGAAGGTTGCCGGCTGTTTCGCGAGGAGCTGGGCCTGGAACTTCCCAGCCATACGATTCAATGCCGTTTCGCTGCCAAGTCTCCGGAGTGCCGGAAAGATCGTTGTGTCTACTATTTCTAGCTGGCGCCTGTTGCATGATGGCATACGCGACCCCTTTCTCCATCTGGCGGTGGAAGAGGCGGCGCTGCGCGGTGTGAACGACGGCAGCAGCCCGCCCACTTTGCGCTTGCGGCGGTCGGATCCCTCGGTCTGGATCGGCGTCTATCAGGCGCCTGAGGAAGAGGTCGATCTGGCTTTCTGCCACAAGCAGAAGATCCCGGTCATCCGCCGCCAGAATCCCGGCGGGGCGGTCTACCAGGATGAGGGGAGCTTCTGCTATTCCCTCTTCTTTCCCAAGGAGGAACTTTTCAGCCGTCTTGGTCTGCACGATTCGATGGATCTCTATCCTTTGATGGGACGCGCAGTAGCGGCCACCTGCGGCGAATACGGCGTTGAAGCCCTCGCCTCCCCGGTAAACGACGTGGTCATCGGGGGGCGAAAAGTCTATGGTTCAGCCCAAGTAGAGTTCTACAGCGCTTTCGTCCATTCCGGCGCCTTTCTCGTCTCGACCGACCGGGAGGCCATGCAGCGCGCGCTCAAGCCATCAGCCTTGAAGTTCGCCGACAAGGGTTTCACCACAGTCAGGGAGCGGGTGATCAACCTTTCCGAGGCAGCGGGCCGCTCTATCCCTGTCGAGGAGGTGATGGAGCGCCTGACCGCTCAGATCGCCCGCATCTTGGGGATCGAACTGGCGCCTGCGCATCTGCTGCCTGCTGAGTGGGAACTGGCCGCGGAGCTGAACCGCGACAAGTATTCCAGAAAGGAGTGGACCTTTCGCAACCAGCCGGCCTTCACAACCGTCCTGGCAACGAAGGCGAGGAGTGGGGTGATCACCCTGGAAGCAAGGATGGAGGGTGGCGTCATCGCTGAAGCCAGGGTTCGAGGCGATTTCCTTCTTCCCGACCAGGGCGAGATGGACCGGGTGCTGGAGCGGATGGCGCAACAGCCGCTAGAAGCCGCTCGCCGATCAGTTCAGTCCAGCGCCTTGCCCGAAGACTTGAAAGATGGGCTGGAGAAGTTGCTGGGGGAGATGGGATCATCAGCTACTCTCACGGTGGGGAGCGAAGCCTCCGGGCATTGAAACCTCTACCGGTTCCACGGGTTGACGACGACAAGTCAACTTGCAGCAGCTCGATAGCCCCCGGCAGCTCGATAGAGACTCGGTAGGGTGTTCTGGAGAATGAGGCGTAACCATATCGGGGTCGATGAGACCTTAGAAGCAAGAGGAGGCGACTATCCCTGGGGCCGCCGCACCCCAGTGCGGCAAATCTGGGATCGAGACCGCTCCTGGGACCATCGGCTTTCCTGGGACCGTGGCGCCCCAGTGAACCATCTGGTATGCGTGTCACCGCACTCGACGAGCACGAGCGCTGGGGACCGAGTGACCCCAGCGCGTCGAGATCGAGATGGCATACAGCATCTGAAGCGAGGGTCTCCTAACAACCGGTGAAGCTGACGGTCGCCTGCAGTGTCCATAGCTGATCGGCAAGTCCTCTCCATCTTCTTGGGCTGGTCCCTTCAAGTGAGGCGTTGGGCGACATCTTCGGTGCAACGGGGGTTGGCTTAGGTGAGATATGAGGTAATTGGGATCGTCCGCTTGACTTAGGGAATCGATAGTTGCTATTATGCGCAACTATGTAGAAGCCTAGTAATCAGATGATTCAACAAGACAGCCTCGTTGCCTGTAGAGCGCTGATCAGAAAGGAGCGAGATGAAAATTG
>JAPLHV010000239.1 GCA_026389455.1 Coprothermobacterota bacterium | reverse complement strand
GGTTTCTCGAGCACAGCGTTCTAGGCGCAGACGTTCTCCGGCCCCCGTCGCCGCACCCCGGCCCGGTAGACCAGGAAGAGAACCCACGCTGCCAGCACAGACCCGCCGGCTACCAGGATCGGCAGGTTCTGATCGAGGGAGACGATGAATCCGGCGATGATCGGGGGAATCGCCTGGGCCAAGGACTGGAAGGACTGGTTGATGCCCAGAATCTGACCCTGCGCCTTGGCGTCGCACAAGCCCGAGACGATGCTCAGCGAACTGGGCTGGGTCAACCCCTGGAAGATGGCTACCAACGGCAACAAGAAGAAAAGAAACGAGGACTGGCTGGGCAAAAGCAGGAGCGGCAGGGCAACGGCCAGCAGCAAGGCGGAGAAGGAGAGGATCTGCTGAGGCTCCAGCCGGCGGCTCAAGGGGCGGTTGATCAAACCTTGGGTAATGGCGATCCAGAGGCCGATGTAGGCGAAGAGGTCGCCGATCTGTGACTGGGTGAACTGGAACTTCTGGATCAGGAAGACCTGGAAGAACTGGGTGAAGAAGTTGAAACCGAAGGCGAGAAGGAAGACCACCAGGAACATGGTCCGGGCGTTGGGCATGGAGAGAGCCCGTCCGATGTTGCGAAAGCCGGAGAGGAAGTCGAGGGGCGTCTCCCGGCGGCTGCGCAGCGTTTCCTGGAAGCGGAGCTGGACCAGCAGCAGGTTGATCCCGGTGAGGATGGCGGCAAACCAGAAGGGAGTGGCGTAGTTGAACCAACTCAGTATGGAAGGGTCGGCCAACTTTCCGCCGATAAAGGGGCCGATGATGAAGCCCAGGCCGAAAGCCATGCCGATGAAGCCGAAGTTGCGGGTGCGGCTCTTTTCGTCGGAGAGATCGGAGATGGCCGACTGGGCGATGGAGATGTTCCCTCCGGTGAAACCGTCCACAGCACGGGCGATGAAGAGCAGCGGCAAGCTCTTCAGCAGGATTCCGGCAGCCAGGAGAAGGTAGCCGAAAAGGGTGCCCAGCAGCGATAGTTGAAGGATCCGTTTCCTGCCGAACCGGTCGGAGAGGGCGCCCAGAAAGGGAGCGCCAAAGAACTGGGTCAGTGGGTAGACCGCCAGCAGGAAGCCCAGCAACATGGTTCGAGTGGAGAGACCGGTTTGGAAGGAGAAGAGCCCTCCCACCGGGTCCAGGAAGAGAGGGGCGAAGATGGGGATGACAATGCCGAGGCCGAGCAAGTCCAGGAAAACGGTAAGGAACAAGGGGAAAAGACTGGTGCGCGGTTTCAAGGGTGATCCTTTCACGTTCATGATGCTCTTCAAACAGCAATCGCCTCCGTTTCATGCCCGCCAGGGCAGCGAAAATGAACCTATCCTTTCTCATCCTATCAGGTGAGTAGGATCATCCTCTATACATCCCCTCTCCCTCCTGTTACCATGCAAATACGTATGGACGTATATACGGCTGGATGGAGGATCCACGATGAAAAGAAAAATGACTGTCGTTTTCCACGATGAGGATCTTTATACGCAACTGAAAATCGAAGCAGTGAAGAGTCACAGACCGGCATGTGACATTGTGGCAGAGGCAGTGCGCGAATGGCTGGAAAGCCGCGAAGACAGCGAATTGTTGCCTGCAATCGAAGCGGCTCGGGCAGAATGGCGGGAGAAAGGTGGACGACCTTGGGCGGAAGTCGAACAGGAGCTGGAGGAGGCAGTCCGCTCCGGCGAAGGGACAACTGAACTCACGCATGTATAGAGTTGAAGTTTCTCCGGCGGCTGACCGAGATTTGGGAAAGTTGAAAGGCCGGATGCAAAAGCAGGATTTGGAGCGTTTGCAAAACGCTGTGAGAGATCTGGGCGAGGAACCTCGTCCTCATGGCGTCCGGAGAATCAAAGGCGCTGAGAAGGTGTATCGCATCAGACTGGGCGATTTCCGAATCGTTTATGAAGTCCATGATGCGGATCATTTGGTTGTATTGCTGCAGATATCGCGTCGTACCGAGGCAACCTACCGGCGCTAGTAAGCCTATCTTCTCCTTGCGGCACAATCGGAAGCCTTCCTTGAAGAAGTCTTCCACCCAGATTTGGATGATTCTTTGCAGGCTGCTCCATTCGGCGAAGTGTTTTTTTCATTTCCTTGAATTGGGTGTTTTTTGCAGTTTCCTGATCCCCTGAAGCCTCTCCAGTCCTTTCTTTGAACCACCTCCAATGGCTTATCTTCAGCGTTCCTCCTTTCTGCTACACCAGAGGTGATGAAACCATTCGCAGAGTTCGAAAGGAGAGACCCCATGAAAAGGAAGAACGCCAAAGAGAGGGAGGCCCCCTCACTCTTTGCCATGTCACAGTGTGGAGGCGCGCGGGGAAGGTTCGCTGCCAGAAAGACAGGAAGAGGGGAGGCGCGATGAGAGCCCGCGGCATTAAACCAGGTTATTTCAAGAACGAGGGGCTTGCTTCTTGCAGCCAGGCAGCCAGGCTCCTCTTTGTAGGCCTTTGGTTGTTGGCGGACCGAGAAGGTCGTTTGGAGGACCGGCCGAAACGCATCGAGGCCGAGATCTTCCCCTACGAAGAAGTGAATGTCGAGGAATTGCTGGATGAGCTCGCCGGCAATCGCGACGGAAACGGCCCCTTTATCCGAAGATACGTTGGGGAAGGCCACCGGTACATTACCATCGTCAACTTTCTCCGCCACCAATATCCCCACAAGAACGAGCAGAAGAGCATCATCCCGGCGCCTCCCGAAGTGGCTCCCGAACAAGGCCGGCAAGAGAATCCGGAAATTTCTGGAGTCGATCCGGTCATTTCCGGCGCTCGCCCGGCTGTATTACTGACTGCTGACTCTCTGACTCCCCATTCTCTGACTGCTGACTCTCTGACTGCCGTTCCTCTGACTCCCCATTCTCTGGGAGTAAAGAAAGCGCGAACAGCGCAGAAAGCGGCGACTGTTCGTCCATGCACTCCTCCTTCCCCCCAATCGGTGGTTTCCTCTGAAAAGAAACAGGATTCTATCCTGTCGGCCGTGGAAGTTTATCGGGAGATCACCCGTCTCTACCCACCGAAGGTTATTTGGTCCATGGTGGGAGAGGGGGTAGGCTCGTCCCCCCCGGAGTTGGCTCGCTGGCGGGAAACGATCATCGCCTGGGTCGGGCACGGCTTCAAGAAAACCAACGTCCTGGGGATGCTGGAGTGTTTCCGCCGTGGGGAGTTGCCCGGCCGGGATCACCACCCACCTGGTAACGGCACTTCCGGGCTCGCCAGAGGCTCTCCCCCTTTCCTGAACCGCAAAGCGCAAGCCTGGGCGAATCTTCAGCTCGATGAAGAGAGCAACCCTATCGGAGATGTTCGCATACTAAATCGGAAGGCCCAAGCCTGGGCGGATCTGAAGATCGAAGAAGAGGAGTGAAGGCAATCATGACCAAGCAAGAAACCAAAGATTTGTTGATGTTGATCGCCCAATCCTGGAACAATGCTCCGGAGGTGGACATCAGCACCCTGTCCATCTGGGCGGAAATGCTGAAGGAAATGCCCTTCATAGTGGCCAAGATGGCGGTCAAGAAGCTGCTCCTTGTAGGCAAACCCTTCTCTCCCTCTAGCGCTGAGATTCGCCACGCTGCCCTGGAGATCGTCCAGGAATGCTTTCCCATCCCTGCCGAGGCATACGGGATGGTCTCGAAAGTGATCAGAACGATCTTCTTCTTCGATGACCACTGGGAAGCGGAGGGATACGAGGACTTGCACCCCCTCGTTCGCCGCACCTTGGAGCTCTTCGGAGTCTACGAATTCGCCATGGCTGAGCCGGCCCACGCGCGCCCCCAGTTCATGCGCATGTATGAGCAGGTGGTCAAGCGAGCCGAGGAAGAAGCGGCCTTGCCTCCTGGTTTCAGAAAAGAGATTGAGGCGTTGCGGGCCAATTATCCCGCTCTTGCTGACTTGGAGAAGGCGAAGCAAGCCCGGGAGATGATCGAGAGCCTGGCCGACAAGAAGAGAATGTTCGATCGGTGAATGAGCGGAATTAAACATGCTCACAATTCCGAGGTCGGGTTGGCCGATTCATGGGGATTACATAATGCTGATTTGCGGGGGAAGCGGTGATGAACCGCTGGACAGGTTGCAGGCAATTGGATACAAAAAGGATGGGTGTAATTGCGATGGAAGGTTCCGTCATGCACGGTGCGAGTGGAGAGCCGTAGCTCTGCAAAACTGAATAATCCCGCTGTCGCTGGGTGATGGAAAAGGAGGCGTCGATGTCAAAGAGAGTGACCGTCTCATTCGTGGGCCCGTTTTCCTGGCCAGGCACATCGGACGCACCTTCCGTCTTTGATGGTGAGGAGGGACGCGCGTCAGGTGTATATCTCTGGACCGTGCCGCTCCAGGAAGGTTACCTGGTTTACTACGTCGGAGAGACCGGACGCAACTTCCGAACTAGGCTGCTTGAGCACTACTTGGAGCACGCTGCAGCAATGTATCACGTCTACTCACCAACGGAGTTCGCCCGAGGTGAAAAGATCGCCCTGTGGCCGGGTCGCTACGATACTGTGCATCGCAGGTCTGCGAAGGAATGCATCTCGAACTACTTGCTCCTGTGCGAGCAGATTAAGGAAATGACATTTCTCCTCCGCTTCTTCCTTGCACCTCTCTCTTGTGAAGACCGGGTCCGTCGCCGAGTTGAGGCAGCGATCGCGAACACATTGTACGCCAAGCCAGGCATCGTCGGCGCCTTCCAGGACCGGGGGATTCGCTATCACCTAAGGAGAGACGATGAAGAGCCCATCGAATGCTTGATCGCTTCTCTCGTGCCGCTCCTTGGCCTATCGGAGCGCATCTTGGTGTAGCATATAGGGGTGGGCTGACTGCCAGGCGGATCAATAAGACTCGCTTCGCTCTCAGGCTATCCGGGGCACGTTTGCCTTCCCAAGTGACAGTACGAGCCAAATAAGGCAATAGAGTGTTGGAAAGAGAGAAGATGACTGAAAGTGTGCGCCTGATTGAGGCTTACAAGCGCACCGACAAGCGGAAGGTGAACAACCCTTCTGTAAGTCTGGTGACGCCCGATACAGACCTGGATGCAGGGATGGAGAAAGCGCACGCCTACATCTGGCACCTCGATCCGCAACAGCAAAGGGCCGGCAAGGCTTATACATCATTCGAAGTGCCAACCGTCTCATTGCATGTCCACGAGCGCATTGATCCCCTTCTATCATGGAGGGGGTGCGCAGGAAAACTGAACAAGGTTGCGATAATCCGGGCGATATATTCTTCGGCATGGCGCCGGAGAATCTGCCTGTGCGCGAAGCCAACGAGTTCTACAGATACTCCCATTATTGGAGTAACCGCCTGGTGGCCGGAGACAGTCTGCTGGTGATAGACGCGCTTGTCACCAAACGCACCGCCGTCAAGATCGTGGACGACCGCGGCATCGAGAGCCCTAGAGCCCTGGAGGTGGAAGGATGAATGGTCGGATTGTCATTCCGCGAGAAGGGGTGGCGGATTTCTGCCTGAGATGGCAGATCGTTGAACTGGCCCTTTTTGGATCTGTTTTGAGCGATGATTTCCGCCCCGACAGCGACATCGACGTGCTGGTCAGCTTCCGCTCGGAAGCCCGGCACACCTTATTCGATATGGTTAAGATGCAAGGGGAACTGGAACAGCTGTTCGGGCGCACCGTAGACTTAGTCAGCCGGAGGGGCATTGAAGCAAGCCGGAACTATATCCGGAGAAAAGCGATTCTACAGTCCGCTGAGGTGCTCTATGGATCGTGATTGGGCGTACCTCCTTGATATTCTCCAGGCAGCAAAGCTTGCTGTTTCCTATCTGGAAAACGTAGGGGAGGAGAGGTTTCTGCGGGACACACAGCGTCAGGATTCGGTGATTCGACGGATTGAGATTATTGGCGAAGCGGCTCGGCGAATCTCGCCAAAAATGAGGGAAGCCTGCCCGGATATCCCCTGGGACGCCATGATCGGGATGAGGAACCTGATGATTCACGACTATGATGATGTGGATTTGCAGGTCGTCTGGCGTACGGTCCAACACGATCTTCCCTCTTTGATCGTTCGTCTTGAACCTCTTTTGCCAGCGGAAGAGGCATAGTGTCCCAGGCAACCATTGACCTTCCTATCATCAACTCTCCCCTTCCTGGAACTGGAACGCCACTGGCCCTACGAGCGGGAATCTTGCAGCTTCGATCTTGAGAATGGCTGCCGCCCGGCCAGCTATGCGGCGGCTTCGAGCGATTCTCAAGCTTTCGACGACTCCGGTT
>JAPLHV010000154.1 GCA_026389455.1 Coprothermobacterota bacterium | reverse complement strand
CAAAAGAATGACCCGCAAAAGGAGGTGAAATGGCCTAATTGAAAGAGGGATCCGAGGTCCTATTTCAACCCTATTCACTGGCTCCATTACGGCGAATATCGGTGGCTCCATTAAGGCGATCATTGACAGAGGATGCCTATCTATTGGTATTGGTTCGAACTATTCATCTGAACCCCTTGCGGGCAGGCATCGTCCAGCAGATGGAGGATCTCGACCGGTACCAATGGAGCGGTCACGCCGTCCTCTTGGGAGAGTGGGATCTGCCTGGACAGAATCAGCAGGAGGTATTCGCCTATTTCAGCCAAGACGAGAGTGAGGCAAGGCATCGCTATCGGCAGTTCCTGATGGAAGGGATCTCCGAGCGAGAAGAAGGGGAACCGATAGTAGATTCGCTGGGAGGCACTGCTTTACCGAAGGGGTCGCTCGAACAGAAAGAACATGATCGAACATGATCAACGAATCCTGGGGAACCGGGAATTCCTGGTAGAGGTGAGGCGGATCAATGCTGACCTGAAGGTTGGCGCACTGCGGATGCCCATCGCGGATCTGGTGGAACGGGTCGCTGAGGCTTGCGGATCAGTTATCTCGCCGTGCGGGTGATCGGGTGGAATGGCGCGGAATTGGCCAGGGTGTTGCGGATGACCCGATCGGGAGTGAGTGAAGCCGCTGAGCGAGGAAATCTTCTGGTGCGAAAAAATCCCGCACTGATGCAGATCATCGAGAGTTAGTTGACAATTGAACAACGTCCTTAGAACTCCTTTACTGCTTTAGTAGCGCTAAACGCTCATAATGCAGTAAAGTAAGAATAAGATGAACACAGTAAACCATCTTTATGGAGGAGCTGGGTTGCAGCTCCTGAAGGGCCTGGCCGCCAGCGGCAAGTTCGTCTTCACGCTTGATGAGGCGCGACAGACAGCGCTATCGGTGCCGGTTCCGATCGCCACAGCGACGGTTCCGCAAGCGTTGGCTCGAATGGCAGAATCCGGCTGGATCCAACGTTTGCGAAGAGGCCTCTATGTCAGCACAGCGGAACTGCCCGGCTTCGCACGCGTTCCCTCCTTCGCCATCGCCACCCAATTGGTTACACCGTCAGCCATCAGCCACTGGTCCGCCCTCTCCTTCCACGGTCTGACCGAACAGCTTCCCCGCAACGTCTTCAGCACGACTTCCAAGAAGGTGGTTACACCGAGCATGCGCGCGTCACATCGCAGTCCGGAACGAGAGAAGCACGCCTGGATCGTCGGTGAAGTCGCCTACCGTTATGTGACTGTACGACCCCGCTTCTTCTTCGGATGGGAGTGGGTCTGGTTGGATGAGCGCTTTCGTGTTCCGATCTTCACCAAGGAACGGGCATTGCTGGACATGTTTACTTCCCCTCATGCCTTCGGGGGGATCGGAGTGGCACTTGAGATCCTAGAACATCATCTGGGGGAAATTCGAATCCCCAAGCTGGTCGATGATGCGCTCCAATACGGCGTGACCTCCGTCTGTAAGCGTCTGGGGTGGTGCTTGCAGGAGACAGGCGCGTCGGACTGGCAGACGAGCCGCTTGCGCAGGATTTCTGCTGCCGGCTTCAGCTTGCTGGATCCGGGATCCCCCGCGCAGGGTCCGTACGATAAGCATTGGAAGGTCCAGGTGAACCTTCCCGGGAAGCTCTCCTGAAACCCCTTCGTTTGCGACTCAGCGAAGCGGCAAAGACCGCGCACCTACCGCTACACATTACGGAGGTGGATTACTCGCTGGGGCACATCTTGGCGTCCATCTATCAGGATCCGGACTTACGCGAAAGCTTGGCGTTTAAGGGTGGGACAGCGTTGAGAAAGGCATACTTTTACGATTACCGGTTCTCGCTGGACTTAGATTTTTCCGCGATCGCAGGCACTCTTTCGGGCGGGAAGCTGGAGAGTGCCTTGCGCAAGGTGATTGCCCGAACTCAGGAGAAACTTCAGGAATGCGGTCCCTTCTCCCTCTCCATCCAGCGGCGCCTTGAGAAACAGCTCCATCCAGGTGGACAAGAGGCGGTTCAGGAACCTCTTCAGGGACGTTGTTCAATTGTTGACTAACTTCTGCCTTCGCGCTTAGACTGATCCCATGCCAAGACAAGCAAGGCTTGATCTGCCCGAGCTTCTCCAGCATGTGATGGTCCGCGGCATTGAGAAGCGAGATATCTTTCTCGACGATGCGGACCGGTTATGCGGTTCGCTTCAACCTTCGCTACGACAGGAGCGGTCACGCAGTGGAGCGGTCACGCAGTCCTCTTGGGAGAGTGGGATCTGCCTGGACAGAATCAGCAGGAGGTATTCGCCTATTTCAGCCAAGACGAGAGTGAGGCAAGGCATCGCTATCGGCAGTTCCTGATGGAAGGGATCTCCCAGCGAGAAGAAGGGGAACCGATCGAGAGTTCATTGGAAGATGCAGTCCTGCCGATGGGGCCGCCGGAAGACCGGGAACATGATCAACGAATTCTGGGGAACGGGGAGTTCCTGGTAGAGGTGAGGCGGATGAATGCTGACCTGAAGGTTGGCGCACTGCGGATGCCCATCGCGGATCTGGTGGAACGGGTCGCTGGGGCTTGCGGACTGGATGAAGAGGAGATCAAGAGCAAAAAGCGAAGCCGAGAAGTCAGCGATGCCCGTGGCATCATCAGTTATCTCGCCGTGCGGGTAATCGGGTGGAATGGCGCGGAGTTGGCCAGGGTGTTGCGGATGACCCGATCGGGAGTGAGTGAAGCCGCTGAGCGAGGAAATCTTCTGGTGCGAAAAAATCCCGCACTGATGCAGATTATCGAGAGTTAGTTGACAATTGAACAACGTCCCTGAAACAGAGGTGATTCGTGAACCAGGTATTTGAAAGGACGTCTATCTCCGGAATAGTTCTTGAAAACCGTATCATACGCTCTGCTACTCTTGAAGGAGTAGGAGATGATGCAGGGTATCCCAAGGATGGCCTTATAGCTATTTATGAGCGGATTGCCGAGAACAAGGTCGGAGCAATCATTACTGGGTATGTGACAGTACAGAGAAACGGTCGAGCGGCGCCCACTATGTGCGTCTTTGAAGACGACAAGTATATAGATAACTATAAGAAAATTTGCGCGAAGGTAAGAGAGCATAATGTGCCTCTTATTCTTCAAATAACCCATGGCGGAGGCCAGTGTTTTGCGGGTGCTACTACCGAAAATGTAGCACCTTCATCAGTATCATACCCTCGTTATTCCAAACCAAGAGCCCTGGCTGAATCTGAGATAGAAGATATCATAAATAGATTCGCGCAGGCTGTTGTTCGCGCCAAGAAAGCCGATTTTTCGGCGGTGCAGATTCACGCGGCAGGCGGCTACTTGCTTTCCGCTTTCCTTTCCCCTCATTTCAATCGCCGTCAGGACCGCTGGGGAGGTTCTACCGGAAACCGTTTTCGCATCGTAGGCGAGATAATAAGCAGGGCGCGACAGCAGGTTGGTGACTTTCCGATATTCATAAAAATCAGTGCCTATGACGGATTCAGGGACGGGACTGCCATAGAAGAATCTGTAAAAATATCGAAGATGCTGCAGGAAGCAGGATACAACGCTATTGAAGTAACCTGTGGGAACGCTGATATGTTATATACCATTAGGGTGACCAGGGCTCCTGTTAAGGCAATATTTGCCTTTGTCCCTCAGTATGCCTCGATGCCTGCTTTTCAAAAGAAATTAATGGCATTATTGATGCCGTTGGCACTGAAAAATTATCGGCCTTTACGGAATTATAATGTGGAAGCAGCCAGGAAAATAAAGGAACAGGTAACTATCCCGGTGATAGTGACTGGCGGAATAAGGCGGCTCCAGGACATTGAAGAGATAATCACCCAGAACAAAGCGGACTATGTCTCGATGTGCCGTCCATTCATAATCGAACCGAATATTGCAGCCAAGTTTTTAAGTGGCAAACAGACCGAGTCCCGTTGCATAGACTGCGGTTATTGTATATTCGGAGTGACTAGCGCTCAATTGAG
>JAPLHV010000259.1 GCA_026389455.1 Coprothermobacterota bacterium | reverse complement strand
GCGCCTCCCGGCATCTTTTTGCCGGAAGTATACCGAAGCTCACATGATCCGAGACCCTTTCCTCAACCCTGCTATTTCAGTTTGCCGTCCATCTGGTGGTCTCATTGCGACGATCAGTAAATGGTTCCATTGCGACGATCAGTAAGTGGTCTCATTGCGACGATCAGTAAGTGGTCTCATTACGGCGATCACGGTTGGCACTATAGCGCCGATCATTAACAGTGAATTAGTGGAGAGCGGTCGACCTCCTGGTTTGCTCGCTTTCGATGGCGATCTGGCCGTGGGCTGGTGCCAGCTTACACCGCGAGATGCTTTGCCCTGGCTTGATCGTTCATGGCGACTCAAGCGCGTGGATGAAGTGCCGGTATGGTCGCTCTCCTGCTTCTACGTGCGAAAGGGTTATCGCAGGCGTGGCGTGACATCCGCTCTTGTCACTGCGGCATTGAAAGCTGCAAGGTGTGCAGGAGCTCCCTCGCTTGAAGCCTATCCCCTTGATGCGAAGTTGACGCCGAGTACGTCGAGCACTGGCTATGTTTCCACCTTCGAGCGTGCCGGATTCAAGGTAGTTGCTCAACGCGTGCCGCCTCGCCCGATAATGCGTCACGACCTCCAGACACCGGACGATGTGCCTACAACACCACTCTTACCCAACATCAAGTCCAAATAAACGGCTGCCTGTACAATCGTCTGGAAGAGGGAAACGATGCACTGATTTCATGAAAGAGTGATGCTCTCCGGCTATTCTAAACCATTGTCACCAAGAGCAAGTGCAAGTAATGAGGATTAGTCAGCCGCATTTACTCAATTACGGAAGTTCCGAATCATCTCTCCCACGCTTGGTCTTTTGCCATACATCAATACATAAGTCCTGAGAAGCTTGGCTGCAAGCACTAACCCACCAACGATGCACAACATCATCACGGCGATGCTAATGATCAGTTGCCAGGCAGGTACACCAGTCAACCCAAGCCTCAACATCACCAACACCGGCGCAGAGAATGGGAAAATACTAAAAACAATCCAAACCAGACTATTTGGAAAGAGCAGGAGTAAAGAGAAACACCAAAGTGGCGCCATGGCGAAAAGTGTATAGATCGAAACAAATCCCTGTGCCTCTTGAGCGGTGGAGCTAATGGCGGCGACGCAAGCCGACAGAACGGCAAATACCGAGTAACCCAGGACAAAGTACACGACCCCAAGAACCAGGAAGCTGGCCGGTAGTTGGATCGTGCTGAAAATGCCCCCAATTGATGAGGAAGCCAGTTTGAGCAGGAGTGGCAATGAAATCACCCAGACGGCCACTTGGGCCAATCCAGCAACCCCAAGTCCCAATAATTTACCGGTGAGCAATTGCCGGGTCGAAACCGAGGATAACAAGATCTCCATGAGCCGATTTTCTTTCTCCTCGCTAAGACTTTGTATTACATAGATAGAACTGAAGAGGAGAGCGAACATCAGCAGCAGGCTAAAAATGCCTGGAATAATGAAGTTCCCAAATCCCCCCTGCTCTGGCGCCACCGCGCCCGTTGAAGTAAGCATGGTAGTGACCAGATTCAAGGGTGCTTCAATCCTGACGATAGATGTCGCGGGCACCTTCCCCGCCAATAAATTACTAGAGAAAAAGTTCTTAATCGCATCGGTAATGGCAGCGGGCGTCGAAAGCTCTCTTTGCATCGTGTATCGGCTCACCACCCCCGTCGAGATAAAATCCGCCGGAATGACGAAATATTCAGCAATCTCTTTAGTCATCAACGCACTCGTAGCTGCTTCCCGGACATCAAAGCGGACCAGGGTCAGGTTCCCCTGAATCATAAACTTGTCGAAACCACCGGCTTCATCGACATATCCGATTCTGATCGCATCCGCCGGAGGTTTTGTAGCTCCTGATACAATGTAGAAAACTCCTATGCCCAGGAGAGCTAACACGGGTAGGGTAAGAGTTAGGATGATAAATCCGGTCCTTCTTATCGTCTGCAGGAATTCATGCCTGAAGATCAAATAGGTCTTATTCATGATTTCCCTCAACAACTTTCAGGAATATTTCATTCAGAGAAGGCGTGGCTACCTCGAATCGATTGATCGCTATGCTGGTGCTTACCAATCGTTCCAAGATCTGTTTGGGGCTTTTCTTTCCATCGAGGACCAACTCCATGTAGCCTTCGTGAGTGCGCTTTTCAGCAACTCCCGGTACTTCTCCCAAGTCACCTTCAAACTCGATAGCAATCGAATTACTTCTATACTCCGATTTGATTTCTTGGAGATTTCCGTAAAGAACAGCGCGCCCATTGTTTATCATCAAGATGCGGTCGCAGAGTTCCTCTACCTGATTCATCTGGTGTGTGCTCAGAATGACCGCCTTGCCCTGGTTTCTCAAATCCTGGATCATCTGTTTCAGAAGCTCGGTGTTGACTGGATCGAGTCCAGTAAAAGGCTCATCCAGAATCACCAGCTCCGGGTCATGAATGATGGTTACGATGAATTGGATCATCTGACTCATACCCTTGCTTAGCTCTTCAATCTTCTTTTTTTTGTTCGGCAGCATCCCGGTTTTGTTGAGGAGTTCGTCCGCTTTTGTTTCGGCGGAATGCTTTTCCATGCCCTTTAACGAGGCCAGATAGATGATGGAATCTATGACCCTCATTTTTCGGTAGAGTCCTCTTTCTTCAGGCAGATATCCGAGCTTATTCTTGATGGATTCACTCAGTTTCTCGCCGAAGATAATGATTCTCCCGGAGTCCGGCTTGATGATATCCATCATCATTCGGATCGTACTAGTCTTGCCCGCGCCATTGGGTCCGATTAAACCAAATATTTCGTTTTGGGCGACTGAGAAAGATAGATGATCAACTGCGATCCTCTCTGCGTATGACTTGACGATCTGATTCACTTCAACTGCTGGCACCCGTGATAGCTCCTCTTAATGAAAGATGATGACTATTTGGCACTATCTTATGATCCTAATATCCAAATAATCATTTTAGGGATTTTGAGGACAGATTGAAAATCTTGTGAGGTGCGATGGGAAAGATTTCAAATCTTATTGTGATTTGGGGACAGATTTGAAATCTGTCCCCATCATATTGTTAGGGGCGGATCAGCCCGATGACCACCAAGACCACGCCAGCAACCCCGCAAAGGATCGCTCCGTAGAGAGTCCACTGGACGGAACTGGAAGCAGATTTCACCAGTTCTTCCTCCGACTTGAGAGAGATGATATAGCGACCTTTTTCAGCAGGTTTTTGCACGATCAGTTGGCCGGAGTTATCAGAGGCTTCACCTAGCACATAGACAGAGCGTCCAACTGGGAGGATTTCTTCGTGAAAACGATAGCCGAGGGTGCCTCCACCGCCGGAAACGCCGGACAGGGAGAAGTGAAAATTGCCGAAGTCAATCGATCCTGATCCACCTGACCGATTAGCCTCGAAGCGATCCACCACCGTCTCTTTGCCCAGGTCGGCGCCTTTGGGATTGACTAATACTTTTCCAGTGGAATCCTGCAAGTAGAAGTTTGCCATTCGAGAATTGCTGGAGATGACCTCGCTCGATCGACGGGTCTTGCGCTCGACTTGCTTGGTCTCGGGATTGGTTTCAGTGTAGACCTCTTCGTATTCTCGGGTAATCTCAGCCCGATAGTAGACGCATGGCAGTTTGGCGATCTCTGAAAGGAGCTCGGTCTCGCTTTGGATAGCGCCCTTCAACTCCACCTGCTGGCGGAATCCACCCGCGCGGCCTACCCCTTCCTGGACGGACTTGGCCAATTCCATCAGATCTTTGGCGGTGGTGGTTTGCACGAAACGAATATCTAACAGGCGAGCCTGCTGGGAGCGGCGCACAAAGAACAGGACAGCCGCCACAACAATCAGGACAATCCCCGCGATCAGCATCTCATCCTCCTTTTCTTGATGGCTTAGGGTTGCGGACCCAGTGATTCCTTGAGCTTGGCCAGCTCGTCATCAGCAGCCTTGGAGACGGATAGTTCTTCCAGATCCTTCTCCAGGCTTGAGACTTGCTCTCCGGCCATCGTTTCGAAGGCTTCTGCTTCTCCTTCTGATTTCTCGATCTTCTGCTCGAACTTCTCGAAACCTGCTGTGCCGGTATCTCCGATACCTGCAACTGACTGAGCAGCCTGCTTTCGCGCTTTGGCGGCTTGGGCTCGAGCGATCAGGGTGCTCTGGCGCATCCGGGCTTCCTCGACTTTGTTCCTCAGGAGGTCTACTTGCTGCTTGAGGCTGGCGGTCGCTTTTTGAGACTCGGCAACCGGCTCTTCCATCTCCTGAGCAGCCCGAACCAGCATGTTCTTTTTCTCCAGGGCTAGCTTGGCCAAGTCGTCGCGCCCCAACTTGACGGCTTCCACCGCTTTGGCTTGATACTCATCGGCGGCTTTTTTCTTGTCTTCCATCTGGTGGATCAGGGTCTTCTCGTTGGCGATTGCCTGTCCCAAAGCGAGCGTCGACTTGTTCAGGGCATCCTCCATCTCGATGACCATTTGTTTGATCATCTTCTCCGGATCTTCCGCCCGATCCAGTAAATCATTGACATTGGCTTTGAGAATGTCTCCAATCCGATCAAAAATGCCCATACATTCCTCCTGTGCTTCGAGTCTGTGGGCTCCATCTGGAAATCAGCCTGCATACCAGTGGGCCCTACCTTATTGTATATGGAAAAGAGCCCATTCGGGCAAGAGCGGGAAAGAAATTCGTATTTTCTTACCCTTTTGTCAGTCGGGACCAGTCGGGGGGGATGAACTTCTCTTTGCGCAGGTGCAAGCAAGCCAGGAAAGAGGGGCTCCATTCCTCGTCGTACAGGTCAGCGCGCACTCGTGCCAAGAGGATTTCACCGACCAGAAGTTGGTGGTCGCCGTACGGTCGATCGTCGCTGAGCTGGCATTCCAGGATAGCCGCACTCTCGGCGACCAGAGGGGCGTTGATTCTCCCTGCTTCCAATCGGGTAAATCCGGTCAGAGCAAATTTATCGCGGGTGCGTCCGCTGGTCACTCCACAAGCCCACACCTTCTTCGCCTCGGCGATGGTGGGCAGGTTCAGAGCGAACTGGCTTGACGCTTTCAGCAATTCATAGGCGAAGCGGGTCCTCTTCATAGACAAGGCGACCAGCGGTGGTTCACCAGACAATGGCATCAGCCAGGCCATCGGCGTGATCGTTTCTTGTCCTTGGTAGGCAGCGGTCAGTAAGACAGTCAAGGCGGGATGCACCAGAAACATCCAATTACGGTCAATAGTCTTCCACTCCATTTGACGATTTACCTCCTTTTTATGAATTGTGTTCGGCGCAAAGCGTATACTAGGGGGATCGCCAGCAGAATGCCTGTAGCGCATTGGAAAAGGTCGGTGACTAGTTCGACCAGTGCGGCGGGCCATCCATAGATCAGTCCGGCAACCAAAGTATAGCACCCGATCATGATCGGGAAAGCGGCCAGCGTAGAGAGCACATCGCCCAAGAGCCGGTTCTTCCAGGGGAGCCGCGCCAATGTCCCAACCACCCACCCCTCCATCCCTTTGATAAGAAAGGTAATCGGCGCCCATGGTACGGCAAAGCCGTTTAAGATATCGGCCAAAGCTGCGCCGACCCCCCCGGCCAACCCTCCCACTGCGCCCCCGAAGAGGAGAGCGCCACTGAAGATGACCACCTCGCTAAGATTGAAATAGCTGGAGGCATTGGGGGCGATGCGAATAAGGGTGGCCAGAAAGGTGAGGGCTGCCAGCATGGCCGCCAGGGTCAAGGTGCGCAAACGTTCGTCAGTGGATCTCATCGGATCAGCGCCTCGGTTCATCGTCAGAAGAGGGGGGCGGCAGAGTAAAGCTCGCTGCCGGATTGTTCCCGCAGGATGCGTCCGAGCAGGGCAGCGCCTGGTTCAATGGATTCGGTGGCGATAGCCGAGAAGGAAAGCCGCAGAAAATGCCGCCAACGAGCCGCGCTGCCTGGCCCGCCGCCGAAAAAGCTACCTGGGAGGAAGGCGACGCCTTCGCGTGAGGCCTGGTAAAGAAGGTTTTCCGCGTCCAGTGAAGATGGGAGCGACAACCAATAGAAGAAACCGCCCTCCGGTTCGCGCCAATGGACCTCGGGAGGTAGTTCGCGGCGCAGAGCTGCTGCTAACCGATCCCGTTTCTGGCGATAAACAGCCTGTATCGTACGCAGGTATTCTCTCCATCCCTGGGCCATCCAGGCGCGTACGACAGCTTGGGAGAGGGCGCTGGTTTGGTAATCCATGGCTTGTTTCAGCCAGGCCAGTTTTTCCACCAGGCCGGGTGTGGCTACCACCGTTCCAAGGCGCAAACCAGGAGCCAGCACTTTTGAAAAACTGCTGACCAAAAGCGTTCGTTCCGGAGCAAAGGCGAAGATCGGAGGGTAGGAACACTCTTGGTTGTAGTTCAGATCACGGAAGATCCCATCCTCCAGGATCAACAATTGGTATTGACGAGCAAGACGAGCGACTTCTCGGCGAGCCTCGATGGAAAGGGTGTTCCCGGTGGGGTTGTGAAAATCAGGATTGATGCAGAGAAGGCGAGCCTGACGGGTGACGATCGCTTTCTCTAAAAGCTCTAGCGTAGCCCCTTCCTCTCCCACCGGATACCAGGCGACGGTCTGGGGTCGTGCCCGGAAAGACCGCACCGCGCCCGGATAACAAGGATCTTCCAGCAGTACGCAGTCCTGCGCCGCAAAAAGACGAGAGACAAGATCCCATGCTTGGGTGGCGCCGCTGATGGGTAACACCCAGGTGGCGTCCACCTCCAGACCTTCATCCCGCAAAGAGCGCGCCACCTGGGCGCGGAAACCCGGGTCACCCTGCGCAGGGCCGTAGGAGAAGATGGTCTGGCTTTCTTTGGCAATGACCTCGGTGGCCAATGAGGCGAGAGCGCGTGCCGGTACGCAGCGGGAATCGGGGGAAGCTGGGGCAAAAGAGTAGGGTGCAGCTAACAAACTTGCATAGGGTGGGGGGGAGAGAAGGTCGCCAATCGCTTCCCAAGCCGGGAGGGAAAGCCCCTGGAGAGAGTGGGGGAGGGTATTCGGTGAAAGCTCCGCAACCCTAGTCCCCCGTCCAACATGAGTGGTCACTCGTCCTCCTTCGGCAAGGATTCGATACGCTGACAGTACGATACCTCGATTGACAGACAATAATTCTGCCAATTTGCGAACGGGTGGAAGAGGTTGGCCGTTTTGGATTTGTCCATTATCGATCATTATTTCTAAGGATTGAGCCAATTGGCGGGAGAGAGACTGCCCTTTCTGCTTCGGAGTCAATACTATGTCTTTAGACCAATTTGACAGCATATCTTCTTCTACCTCGACCACCCACGCTTGTCAAGAAGGCAATCCCAATCACCTCATATCTCACCCGAGTTGCTGAAGAACTATGCCCGTCTGGACCTGGTCATCCCCTCATTCTTAATCTAAACTTCATTGGAAATTGATATGGCTTTCATGTGGCCATGTTTTCCTCAGGGGAAAGACAGCAATGGAGGTTTTTGCGAATGACCCTCTATTTCCTGAGCGGGTATAGAATAGGCAAGGGGATCATCAACGCCGACTTCGCCAAGGAGGGGCATTGAAAGTCTTCATCAGTGGCACATGATGCAGGTTTATTATCGGCAGTTGATGATTGAAGATAAACCACGCTTGCTTGAACTGTTCAAGCGTGTTCCTCCAACAATTGAGTATTCCGACTGAAATGAGCCACCGTTCCGGTCTGTGAGAGCCACCGTTCCGGAGAAACGAGAGCCACCCTTCCGGTCAAGAGAGCCACCGGACATATGATCCCGTAGAATGCGCCCATGTGCCGAAACGGCGCAAATACATTCTCGGGAGCTTACCAAGATGACCAAGTATCGAGAGATTCTGAGGCTTCACAGCCAAGGAATCAGCAAGAGAAGCATTGCCATCAGTTGCGAGTGCTCACGGAACACCGTAACCAGGGTTCTGG
>JAPLHV010000041.1 GCA_026389455.1 Coprothermobacterota bacterium | reverse complement strand
CGCAGGTCAGACTCGACTTGGCTGAGCGCCGTCTGAAGGGTAAGACGGGCCTGGTAGTTGGCATAAGTGGGGATGGCGATGCCGGCAAGGATTCCGACAATCACGATCACTATGATCAGCTCAATGAGAGTAAAGCCGCTGCCTGGCCGCTTGCTTCCACACTCAGTTTTCTTAGTTCTCATCGCACCTTTCTTCCAATGATCCACAAGTTGATCTACATTCTACCTCTTTCCCTGAGAATTGGTTAAACCCGCCAATTATAGAAATGAGCGGCTGTACCCAATCCACTGATGAGGGTTAGGAGATCGCCCAGGCGATGGTGGCATCGATATCATTTTCAGGGGAATTATTAGAATAGTCGTTCTAAGTACTTGACATTTTTTCTTTTACGTTGTATGTTCACTCTACAAGCAGGAGCGGGATTGCCTCGCTCCGAGCAACTATAAAAGATGAAAGGAGGAATTCAGATGGACGAAATGGATGATTGGGATTTTATTGATGCTTTGAACAAGGCGTACCGGGAAGCAGACCGCGCCTCTCTCCCAGACCGGGAGGAAAGGAGGGTTGCTTTTACGAGCGCCTTCGGCGGGTACCTTCGGCGGCTGCGGCTGGCCAAGGGTCAGAACCTGCGCGAATTCTGCCGTCGCAACGCCTACGACCCCGGAAATTGGAGCAAGGTGGAGCGCGACCTGCTGCCTGCGCCCTCCGACTTCGTGGCGCTGCGGCATCTGGCCGACGCGCTGGGGTTGGCCGACTCTTCCCCCCAGCGGGCCACTCTCTTCGATCTGGCCGCTCTCCAACAGGGGCGCATCCCGGCCGACCTGCTGGAGGATGAACAGTTGAAAAGCCGTCTGCTTGCCTTCTTCCGCCTCCTTCGCGGGGAGAAGCCGACGCGCGAGATATTGCAGCAGATCTTGAAAAAGCTAGAGGAGGCCTAAGGCCATGAGCCGCCACCGGCGCCACTTTAGAGATCCCCGGGAGGACTGCCAAATGCAGCCCTCCGCCTCTTCTCCTTCGCCCTCCTCTTCCCCTTCGTCTTCCGACTCTCCTTCGCCCGCCACCTCCTCTTCGCCCTCCATTTCGACTCCGCCCTCCGCCTCTTCTCTTTCGCCAGCCACTTCCCCTTCGCCCCCCGCCACTTCTCCCCCCGGCTTCCTCTCCTCCCCCGCCGCAGCCGCCCCGCGCTGACTCCGGGAAGTTGCTGAGGTTGCCGGAGGAGCTGCGCCGGACCCCTCACTGGGTTCTCTACAGCCTTCGCTGGAGCCCAGGCCGCGGCAAGTGGGACAAGCTTCCTCGCCAGACTGACTTTCGCATGGCCAGTCACGCTGACCGCGCCACCTGGACTACTTTCGAGAAAGCGTTGACTGCCTTCTATGGCGACAGTCGCTTCGCCGGCCTGGGTTTCGTCTTCTCCGAGGACGACTCCTTCGTCGGTTTCGACCTGGACGATGCCCGCGACCCGATCAAGGGGGAGGTCATCTCTCCCCGCATTGAAGAGCTGATCTACGGGTTGGCCAGTTACACCGAAGTGACCCCCAGCGGACGAGGCTACCATGTTCTGCTGAAGGGACGCCTGCCGGGGGGAGGGAGGAAGAACCCCTCTCTGGGGATCGAGGTCTACGATCGCCGACGCTTCTTCACCATGACCGGGGACAGCTTGCCCGGGCTGGGGACCATCGAGGAACGCCAGATAGAATTGGATGCTCTCTATCCCGTCCTCTTCCCTCCCCAGGAGCCGGCATTGGCGGGGGTCCGGGGGAGCGCGCTCCCCTCTTCCCTCTCGGACAGCGAACTATTGGCCAAAGCCCAAGCCGCCAAGAACGGCGCCGACTTCACCCGGCTGTGGCGGGGTGATTGGCAGGGGGCCGGCTATCCTTCGCAGAGCGAGGCCGATCAGGCTTTGGCCGGTCACCTGGCCTTCTGGACGGGCGGCGAGATCCAGCAGATGGATCGCCTCTTCCGGGCCGGCGGCCTCTTTCGATCCAAGTGGGACCAGGTTCACTACGCCGATGGAAAGACCTACGGCCAGGTCACCCTGGAGCATGCCGCGGGGAGGAGCGCTGAGTTCTACCAGCCGAAGGGCGCCTCCCTAACTCGCAAGGGTAAGTCATCGCCTGACGAGGCAACAGTGGAAACGGGAGAGACAGCGTCGGGCGAGATGGCTGATCACAGCGAGGAGGAAACATCGCTCGACGAGGCAGTGCAGAAAAGCTCCGACCCCCTCGGCCGCACCGACCTGGGCAACGCCCGGCGACTGGTCGAGCGACACGGCCGGGATCTGCACTTCGTCTTTCTCTGGAGGCGTTGGCTGGTCTGGGACGGCCGCTCCTGGAAGGAAGACCAGAGCGGCGAACCGCAGCGCCGGGCCAAAGAGACAGCCATCTCCATCGGCCAAGCAGCCCTTGACCTCCCCGACCCGCGCCGGCGCGAGCTGCTCTTGACCCATGCCCGCGCCTCGGAGAGCGTCCCCCGGCTGGAGGCAATGCTCAATTCGGCTGCCAGTGAGCCGGGGATCTCCCTTGCTCCCGACCGATTGGACAGCGACCTCTTCCTGCTGAACGTGGCCTTCCTGCTGAACGTGGCCAACGGCACGCTGGAGCTGCGCAGCGGCGTCCTGCGGGAACCTCGTCGGGAGGATCTGCTCAGCAAAACAGCCCCGGTCGCCTACCACCCCGAGGCGGAAGCCCCCACCTGGATGGCCTTCCTCAATCGCGTCACGGGAAGCAACCCAGAGCTCTGCGGCTTCCTCCAGCGCGTTGCCGGCTATTGCCTGAGCGGCGACATGCGAGCGCGATGCTTCTTCATCCTCTACGGGAGAGGGGCCAACGGCAAGAGCACCTTCCTTTCCACCCTTCTGGGGATGCTCGGCGATTATGGGCAGCAGGGCGCCGCCCAGACTTTCATCGCCATGCGCGGCGAGCGGGTGCGCAACGACCTGGCCGGCCTGCGCGGAGCGCG
>JAPLHV010000195.1 GCA_026389455.1 Coprothermobacterota bacterium | reverse complement strand
GCGGAAGGCGAAATCGGAGAGGAGAATGCGCGCTGAAGTGATCTCAGCCTTGTGCAGCACCCGCTCGTCATTGTCGGCCTGCCAGTTCACCGTCACCGGGACGGCGCCGATCAACGACTCACCCAGGCGAAAAGCCAGGTCGTAGGGGCTATTGGCGCTGAAACAGTGCAACACCCGCTCCCCCTTCCCCAATCCCAAATCGTTCAAACGGGCCGCCGCCAGACAAGCCAAATCCCAGAATTGACCGCGGGTCCAAGTTCGAGTGCGGGCGGGTTTGAAACCCGCCCCTACCGCTTCATCAGGGAATGAAGTGAAGCGAAGGAAGGGGCGTTCACGCTGGGCGAAGGCAAAGCGCAGCTCCGCCAGTGGATCAGCGAAGGGGGAGAGGGAGCAGACCGGCGCCCCGTTATCCAGGCCGTAGAGGTTGGGCTGACCCAGGGACTCTCCTCGCTGCATGGAATCGGTGGACGTTTCCTTCAGCACGGGGGATCGCGAGCTGTCAAGCTGCCGCGGGCTGTCAAGCTGCCGCGAGCTAGGTGGGGCGACGCATGCGTCGCCCTTTCGCGGGTTATCACGCTGCTCCTTCCGCAGGAGGACGATGAAAGCAGCGGCCAAGGTGGTAAGCAACTGGAGGAAGGGGGAGACCAGAACCATCAGGGCAAGCCAGCCGATGTAGCTAAGCTTGGGGTCATAGAGCCAGTGGGGGACGCCGCTTTGGCTGAAGTCAAAAGCGGGGTTGAAGAGATTCCTCGCCTGGGGCAGCCATATCGCCGCCATCATTAAAAAGGTCACTCCTACCGTCAACCAAGCCCCGCGCCAGATGAAACGCAACGGCGGCTCGCCGGCAGGCGCCTGTCGCGCCAACACCCAGCCGACCGGGAAACCGAGCAGGATGTTGAGGAAGGGCACGCCCATCCCGAGGGCAGTGGCGAGCAGGTCGAGGAAGATGTAGAGGGTCAAGAGCGACCAAGGGAGTCCCTTCCATCGTCCGGGCCGGTTCATTGCCATCAGGAAGCCGCTGCCATCCAGTTGTTATAGATCACGTTCAGCAAAGGCGCCAGCTCGGCGGTGGCCTTGCGGTTTCCCCCCCGGCTGGGGTGATCGTCCCCGATTGAGGAGGGGTAGGCGGCGATGTCGCCGGCGCCGGTGACCTGATGTTGGACCGCTCCCTTCCACCAACGGTGGTGGTTGCCGGTCTCCCAGTCCAAGTCGTTGACCGAGGGGTTTCCTCCGTTGGAAGTGAGGAGATTGTAGAAATCCAGCACAGCGACATTGCGGTAGGAGTAGTCCTTCAGCCAGTCATCCATCAGCCATTGGTTGAGCGCGCGGGCGTTGGCGGCGTAGGTCGAGTCGGAAAGAGGAGGCGCGGTGATCGCCACGAACAGTTTGTCCGGGTATTGGGCGAAACACTTCAAGAGATCCAAGTAGATCCCTTTGACATTGGCCAGGGTGTGGTAGGGGGAGGAGCTGTCCTGCCCTCGCAATGGGTTGTTCTCGATGGGGGGGACGGGGTCATCCGCGCTCCCTTGCAAGGCCGAGTTGGGGAAGCAGGACTTGAAGAGGATCACCCTGTTCTCCCCGGCCGGGTCCGGGTTCTCCTCCATTCGCGCATAGCTGCAATTCTGCCCCGCCTCCTGGAAGAGCGCGGTCAGGGTGGAGGCGCTCTGCGGCCCGCGGAACCACTCCCACCAATTGCCGATGTCGGTGCGGTCGCCGATCCCTTCCGGCCCCCAGCCGTAGTTGGTGTCGCTAACAAAGTAGTTGCTGTCGCGCAAAGCTGCCCCCAGGCCGCCATTCTCATCAGCCAGCCAGTTCTCCCCGGTGGAGTGGTGGATGAAGACCAAGCGCACCGGCTGATCAGGAGGGGCGACCGGGGCGCCGGGCAGGGTGGGGGTAGGGGAGGGAGGGGCTGGGCTGGTCGTGGGCGAGGGCGCTGGGGAGGGAGGCGGCAAGGATTGGGCGCGAGCCAGCACGGTGGCCGCTTCGGCTCGGGTGGTCTGTTCGAGGGGACGGAAGGCGCCATCCGGGTACCCTCTCATCAAGCTTCCGGCAACGACCGCTTGGATGGCAGCGTCAGCCCAGAAGTCGGGGGAAAGGTCGGAGAAGGAGGCCGGCTGTTCCAACGGCAAGAGGGCGAAGGCGCGCTGCAGCACAGCAGCGATCTCCGCCCGGGTGATTGGACGGTCGGGCTGGAAGGCGCCATCGGGGTATCCTTGCAACGCTTGCAAACCGACTAAAGCCAGGATCTCGCCGCGCGCCCAATGGGTCTCGATGTCAGGAAAGGGACTCTCTTCCAGGGAGGGGGGAATAGAGAAGGTCTTGGCGAAGGCTTTGCAGAACTCGGCCCGGGTGATCGGCCG
>JAPLHV010000078.1 GCA_026389455.1 Coprothermobacterota bacterium | reverse complement strand
CTGCCGGGGGCTATCAAGCTGCCGGGGGCTGGCTACCTCTACGGGCACGATTACCCCGGGCATTTCATCCAACAGGAATACTTGCCAAAAGAACTGCGCTTCCGTCAGTATTATTATCCATCGGATCAAGGCGCCGAAATTCAAATCAAGGAGAGATTGGAACGATGGTGGGGAAACGCCAAAAAGCCCAAATCGGGGTAAGCCTGCTGTTGGCGGCGATCTTGCTGCTGGTCGGCTTGCCTCCGGTGTGGGGGTACATCGTCAGCTACGTGCCGACCTCGTCTGGGTTCCAATGGTTCCCTTCGATCAGCGGTAACCGCATCGTCTGGAGCGACAACCGCAACGGCGGGATGGACATCTATTCTTACGATATCGCCGGACGGCGCGACGCAGCCATTGCCACCGCCTACAACGACCAATATATGCCGCGGATCTACGGCGACCACATCGTATGGATGGACAAGCGCAACATGGACGGCGATACGGAGAAATGGGACATCTATATGTTCGACCTATTAGAGAACAAGGAAATCCCCATCTGCATCAGCCCCGGTTCCCACAAGCTGCCCTCGATCTGGGCGGACCGCATCGTCTGGCAGGACGAGCGCAACGGCAATTCGGACATCTACCTCTATGATCTGGCCACCGGCCAGGAACGGTCCGTCACCACGATTAAGGGGAACCAGATGTTCCCTTCCATCGATGGCGACCGCGTGGTCTACCTGGATGCTCGCGAGAACACCAACTTCACCGACATCTATTACTATGACCTAGCGCTGGAGAAGGAGTTCCCGGTCTGGGTGCATAATCCCAACCGCCCTGCTGCAGGCGGAGTGCCGGTTATCTTTGGAGACAAGATCATCTGGGATGTAAACTGGGACAACGGGAACGCCTACCTTTACATGTACCATATCGCCACCGGCCAGACCTCCATCTTGGCTGAGGAAGCGGGGACCAATACCAACCGCAGCTCGATTTACCACCTGGCCATTTATGGCAATTGGATCGCCTACACCCTCTACAAAGACGGCATCCGGCAGGTCAAGGTATGGGACATCAGTGCGGGAAAGGCCTTTGTCCCAGTGCCTTCGCAACTGGGGCAAGACTCTCCTGCCTTGTGGGGAAACACTTTAGCGTACCAAGATAAGAGCGGAACTAAAGACAAGATTGGTTATGTCACTTTGGTTCCCGAGACCCCGCCGGCCTCCCCCTTCTTCGACACGGAAGACCACTGGAGCCGCCCTTGGGTGGAGAGCCTGGCCGCTCGCGGGTTAGTCAAGGGGCTGGATGACGGCACTTTCCGCCCAGACTCGCTGTTGACCAGGGCTCAGTTTTCCCAGATGTTGTTGAATTGCTTCCCAACCCAAACGGCTAGCTCACCTCGCTCTTTCCCCGACGTGGACCCTTCAGCCTGGTATGCCGCTGCCGTTCAAGCGGCGGCCGATTCAGGCTGGATGATTGGTTTTGGCGACGGCACTTTCCGCCCCAACGAGTCATTAACCAAAGCCCAGGCCATCATCACATTAACTCGTACGGCTTCTCTGCCTGTGCGGGAGGGCGCCGCCCCCTTCCCGGACGTGGCCGGCCACTGGTCTCAGGCTGCCGTTTCCGCTTTCTTCCTCGCCGACCCTCCCCTGTTAGAGAGCCGCTTTCAACGCTACCTCGCCCCGCGAGGAGAGTTGAGTCCAGACCAACGCATCACCCGGGGTCAGGCGGCAATGCTGCTGGCTTCTACCCTGCGCTTGCCGATAATGACGACGACGCCATCGCCTACGACCACCCCCTCTCCAATGAGCGCTGTCACTCCGACACCTTCCACCACGCTGACGCCAACTACCACTGCAACATTCACTCCAACCCCCTCGCTCGTTCCCACACCATGAAAGGAAACCTGCCTTGGCTTGTATAAAGTGCGGCGCCGAAAACCCCAGCGACGCTGTCTTCTGCTTCCAATGCGGCAACAGCCTCAAGAAGCATTCAGGCGTCCCATGGGGAGTGTGGGCAGGGATCATTGCTCTGGTCGTTATCGGCATCTCTGCGCTTCTTCTCTGGCCCCGTCTTGTCCCCCTAAGCCCACCACGTCTGATCCCGGACTTGGCTGATTTAGTCCCTTCCGACTGCGGTCTCTCTCTCACCTTGCGCAACAGCAGTGATGCCAACTTAGCACAGACCTTTGCACAGGCCGGGATCAGCGAGCTGTTGCAGCAGGCTGCGGCATTCCTGCCCTTGGGCGGGAGAGAGCAGGCTGTCCTGGTAGAGGGCTTTCTTCCCCAGTTGCGCGCTCACCTGCAGATTGCTTCGCGATGGGCCGACGACGGTCAAATGTCCTGGTTCGGCTTGACCGAGGCAATAGATCCCGAACAGTTCCCTATGCAGATGGATCTCCTTGCCGATTCTTTGCGCCGGTTGGGAATGGAGGTCTCCTCGCTCCCCTTGGAGGAAGGCTCAGCCTGGCACTGGAAAGGGCAGAACTCCCTTTTTCTCTGCCTGCGCTCCGGGATGCTCTATTTCGCTTCCAGTGAAGAAAACCTACGCTCGCTGCTGCAACCATCGGCGTCCCTGCGCCTGCGCGACAATCCGGCCTACCGCAAGGCCAAGACGGACTACCCGGCCAGTTCAATCTTCCTCTACGTGGATTTCCGCCGTCTGCCCGACTTCCCTCCGCAATTGGGGATCTTGGTATTGGCTGTCCCAGCATTGGAAGAGGAGATTCAGTTGAAAGTGGAGTGCGAAGCGGACATGAGCGCTTTGCTTGGCGGAGTTGGGAATCCGCTGACCTCTCTCCTGGCTGAGACAATGGTGAACCCCGGCAGCTT
The DNA here is from genome assembly GCA_026389455.1 of Coprothermobacterota bacterium. GTDB lineage: Bacteria > Caldisericota > JANLFM01 > JANLFM01 > JANLFM01 > JAPLHV01. The sequence continues at coordinate 3,019 of JAPLHV010000078.1, read as the reverse complement.
CGACAGCGTCCCCCCCGAAGCCGCCTTTGCTTTGACAGGGCCGGGCTTTCTCGGACAGTTGGCAGATTTACTCATTCAGCAGGGAAGCCTGGAGTTCCCCCCCTTCGATTTCGGTTGGCTGGACGGTGCGACCGATATCTCTCTTGCGCCTGGGAAAGATCTCCTCACCGGCCTTGGTTTGCGTTTCAGTCTCACTCCAAGTCAACTTCAAGCTGGTACTCAAGCCTTAGAGGGAATCGAAGAATTGGCCGCAGTGATTGAGCAAGTCACCCTCTCTACAGAAGAAGTGGAGGGCCTCACCGTCACCAGCCTTCAATTAGGAGATAGCCGATATCCGCAAAGTACTGCCTTCGCTCAGCGCCTACTCCTGGAAACTCTACGCTCAAAGCAATCTGCTTGATATCTTGCGCACCCCAACAGTTGAGATCCCAATTGTCCCGAACACTGGGATGGGGGAGGGGATATTGTTGTTGGGGATCAAGTTGCTGCCCGACCGAGTGGTGATGGAGGGGCGTTTCCTGCCGGCTGCGCCTGCCGTCACCCCGTAGGCGTTTTCGGCCCGCGACCTCTCCCGATACCCTTGAAACGCTCCCTCCAGTGGCTCATCCTACTGGCCGTCGTCTCTGTCTCCTTCGGGTCGATCCTGGCGCGTCTATCCGGAGACCCACCCCTGGTGATCTCCTTCTGGCGGGTAGCCTTGGCTTCCCTACTGCTTTGGCCCTATGCGATTGGCCGGGAGCGGGCAGCGCTGCGTGCGATTTCTGCGCGGGAGATCGGCTTGGCAGCTCTCTCCGGGTTGGCCTTGGCCCTGCACTTCGCCGCATGGATCAGCTCGCTCTTCCTGACTACCGTTTCCAACGCCACCGTGCTGGGTTCCACTTACGTGATCTTCACCGCACTGGCGGAACGAGTTCACCTGCGGCGCGCTTTCCCTTGGACTTTCAACCTGGCGATCGTCCTTTCTCTAGCCGGGATGTTTCTCATCGCCAACGCGGACTTTCGCCTGCACACCGGGCCGGCCCTTCTCGGCGATCTGCTGGCCTTGTCCGGAGGCGCCATGGCTGCTCTCTACTTCCTGGTTGGGAGCGCTTTGCGGGAGAGGATCTCCATCGCGCTTTACGCCAGTCTTAGCTACTCCTTCGCAGCCCTCTTTCTCCTGGCTGCGATTCTCCTCCAGGGAAATCCGCTTTGGCCTGGATCGGCCAGTTCCTGGTTGTTCTTGTCTTTGCTGACCCTGGGACCGCAACTACTCGGCCACACCGTATTGAACTACTTGCTGGCTGAAGTGCGCCCGGCCTTCCTGACCCTGACTATTCTGGTCGAGCCGGTGGCCGCCACCTTATGGGCTTTCCTCATCTTCAATGAAGTTCCCAGCTCTTGGGCATTGGCCGGTGGAGCGCTGATCTTGTTCGCCCTGGCGATCACACCACGCCAGTCGATCTGGAAAAGCGCCTAGCCTCCGGCAGGGTGTTCAATCAATCGCGACATAATGCTATTTTCGGTTCTTTCTCAAACTGAGTGGGTACAGAACAGCCTGCGGCAGCATGTCTAGTAAGGGTAAACAATGTCTCTGGGATTATTAAGGCTGACGACAACAAGTCAACTTGCGGCAGCTCGGAACGACCTGAGGTAGCATATCAGCCTGCGGTAGCAAGTTCTCTGCCACAATCGGCATTGGAACGGATGCAGGCGGAGCTGAAGGAGAATACCCAAGATGTCGATGCAGGTCAGACGCGGCGCGGTGGATCAACGAGAAGAGGAGCCGCACTGGGGCGCCGCGGTCCCAGGAGGAGCGAAACAGGCGAGGATGCCGCACTGGGGCGCCGCGGTCCCAGGAGGAGCGAAACAGGCGAGGATGCCGCACTGGGGCGCCGCGGTCCCAGGAGGAGCGCAATGCCCAGGAGCGCTGCGCTGGTACGATAGCAAGATCAATAATGGCATCCTGTAGAAGACATGCTGCCTCAGGCTGGGTACAAACAGCCTGGTTCGGGCAACCAAGGCAACGGCTCGCGGCTACAGAATCTTCAAGAACCTGAAGACCAACATCACCATGATTACAGGAAAGCTGGAAGAGGGTAAGGTAGGATTACCCACTTGAAATGAAAAAGAAGCTATTTTTCTAGCTTCAAAGGTTCTTTGACTCCTTATCCATGACTTTCCTGGATACTCGCAGCCGGAGATTCTCTGATTGAACGCCATCGGAACCCCTTCTGCGCACAGCCGTCTAATGGGTGAGATAAAACCAACGGAGGTGATTGCGATGAGTTTTGTGAGAGGGGTCGCAGTTGGACTCGTTCTGATATTCCTGATGCCGCTCGCCGCCTGGAGCGATGGCGCCTTCTTCCCAGTCCAGCATCCCGTAACCGAGCCGGACCAGTTGGCCTTGTTGGCCTATGATGGTGGCCGGGAGACGATGTTGCTGCAGGTCTCCTTCCAAAGCTGGGATGGCGACCTAGCCTGGATCGTGCCACTTCCCTCGCCACCGTTGGTGGAGGAAGGGCCAGACGGCGTTTTTACCGCACTGGCTGACCTTACTCAACCGCTTGTGCTGTGGGATGAGCGCTTGCAGGAAACCGACCAGTGGCGGCAGACCGGTCCAGTGAGTCTAGGGCCGAAGGGTTCCGAGGGAGTTGAGGCGCTCGATCGCCGTCGCGTGGGTCTGCTTGACACCACTACCCTTGCCGCCCGTTCAAGCGGTGAACTGGAACGCTGGCTACAGGAAAATGGCTTCCTGCTGCCGGAGGGAGCCTCCGCCATTTTTGCCGACTATGTCCAGCGCGGTTGGGTGTTCCTGGCCATGCGGCTGGACATGATGCCGCTCTTGGAAGAAAATTCGACCCATGAATTGATGGGCCTCGTTCAACCCGTACTGTTGCGCTTCGATGCCCCTTGGTTGGTCTATCCCCTTCGCATTAGCTCGTTGAATAGTGACGCCAGTGCCGTCACCCTCTATATTGCCGGCTCGCACCGGGCGGAGGCAGACGGCTTTGCTGTCCGCTGGGCTCATCAAGTTGGCGGT
>JAPLHV010000029.1 GCA_026389455.1 Coprothermobacterota bacterium | reverse complement strand
CATAGCCGAGGCGGGAGAGCTGGTCCGCTAGCTCCTCCGGGGGCAATCCTGAGCCCGCTAAATTCTCCAAAGCAAGCACTCGCCGGGCGCCGAAGAGAGCCGGCAAGGCGGGGTGGGAATGGGCGCCTGTCTGTTCCACTAATTCCATCCGGGCAAGCTCTTCTCTCCCAGCGCGCAGGACCAGGCGCAAGGGACCATGACCTTGGGGGAAGCGACCCGAGAGGGCAAGGGTTCGTCCAGCGGGCAAGTCACCCAGATCAACCCAACTCTCGCTCTTTTCGTTGTGCGCGACTCGCCCTGCTGTCTCCAGGCCGGGGCGGTCCAAGGCCAGGGTCACATCTGCGTAGAGGGGCCGGCTCCAGTCAGCCAGGACTTCATCCAGGGCAGTGGCGATGTCCTCCTCTTCGGGGTTGCTGGTGAGGAAGCGAGCGATCCCACCGCCCTTTTCAGCTAGCTCTTGCGCCAGGTAGGCATTGGGGGCTGCGTCGATAGTCAGCACGCTGATGCGCCGGCGATCGGCTCTCTTGCCCTCCTCCTCAGCCAAGCGAAGGATGCGGGCGTTGTCACTGACCTCGGCATCGGTGATCAGCAGCACGTGGCGGGAGCGCTGGACTTCGTCCCTCGGCAAGGAGAGGGCTTGTTCCAAAGCCACCCCCAGCTCAGTCCCCCCCGAGTCGCGGTGGGTCTGCAGGAAACGCACAGCTTCCTTCACCTGGAATTCGGTGGCGGGAAGAGGTTTTGCGTCCAGCCAGGCAGTGGTGTTGTGGAAGAGACCCAAAGCGAAGCAATCCATCGGAGTGAGTCCCGCGAGAAATTTACTGGCCGCCCAGTCGGCAGCTTCCCATTTGGGTCCCTCCATTGATCCGGAGTGATCGACCAGCAGGATCACCTCGCGCGGCACCGGCGCACGTTCGATTGAATCGGCGGGAGGAACAACGAAAGCCAGGAAGTAGCTGAATGGATCGCTCGGGTCCGTTTGAAGGAAAGCCTGCAAGTTGGGCCTTGCTTTTTCCTGCGGAGGCTGCCAGGAGAGCAAACAATCGCGGTCGGGCAAGACCTCGCCCCCTTCCAGTTGAACCCGCACCCCGTTCTCCTCGATCGATAAGGCCAGGGCATGGGTATCGCTCTGTACCGAGGTCATTGCAGGGAACTGCAGATCCAGGGAGAAGCGGTGCCCGGGATCGCGCAAGAGGGCCAAAGGTTGACCTTGGGCGGCTCGACTGTCCAGTTCGTCACTGCGCACATAGCGGGGGGCGGTAGTGAGGGGGATGCGAAGGGACCAACCGCTCCCATCTGCTCTTGCCAATTGCACGAATTGAGTCGTCACCGTGGTCTCCTCGCCCGGCTGTAAACCAGCCACCAGCAAGGTAAAGACATTGGGCGACTCGCGACTGAGGAGGGCAGCCTGTTGGCCCTTCTCCTTGGCTTCGCGGTATTCCTCTTCTGCCTGTTCCCGCTCCCGCAGGACGGCCTCGATTTCCACCTCGCCAAAACGAACGGTGACGCCCCGGATCGCTGCGTCGCCAGGCAAGGGGAAGCGGTAGGCGGCTTCAAATGGGGACAGATTTAAATCTGTCCCCATTTGCTCTCGGCTGTAGCGGAAGACCTGGACCAGCTTCAGCGAGGCCAGGGAGCCGAGCACCTCGCCGGAGAGGTCGCTGCGAACCAGCGGCACGAAACGGCGCGGCCCCGGTTCCTTTTCGTCCTTTTCATACACCTCCAAGACGGGCATTCCGTCCGGTCGAGAATTATCGAACGCATTTCGGTTGAACATCATTCCTCCTCCTTCGTAACATCCCGCTTGCGGCAGCTAGCCAGTCTGCGGAACTAGCCAGTCTGCGGAACTAGCCAGTCTGCGGCAGCAAGTTGCCTTTCATTATACGGCCTTATTGGCCAGCCTGCGGTGACCTGCGTAGAGGTCATGATTCGGCGAGGAAGACGGGAACACTGATCTCTCGCTCGAAATCGGCCAAGGACTTCCCGCACAGATCGCATCCATCCTCGAATGGGGCAGCGGGGAGGAGAAGCCAATCCCACTTCCATTCCTTCCTAGCCAGCTCTGCCAGTGTTTTGCCGATGTCGGAGAGCGTCAGTAGGCCGGCCGCGCGGATCGAACCGCCGAAGGTACGGTTGGGCGCTGCGACGAGGGGCAGTTGCAGGTCGAGGCTCTCCCAAGCCGCCCTTAGGATGGGTAGAGCCAGCTCGCCGGTCAGGACCAACCCCTTGCCTCGTGCTGGCAACGAAGATAGCGTCCGCTCCAGGGATTTCCGGGTGATGTCCCGCGAGAAAACCAGGCCGCTTCGCTCGTTCGCTTCTTTCTCCAGGCGCACCTCCAACCGCTGGCTGTAGCGCGAGACAACGAGATGAGGTGAGACTGCGGAAGCGATCGCCAGGAAGGCATCTTGGCGGGAAAAAGGGGCTATCCCATCGATACGCTCGATGCGATCGCCAGGCTGCAATCCGGCTCTTACCGCTGGGCTGTTGGGCATAACCCCTTCCACTTCAGCGTGCAAATCACACAATAGCGGGGGCTCCAGGACACAGGGAATAGAGACCTCCTCCCGCCAAAGACGCCTTTGCGCAGCCAAAGCGCGCCAACTATCCCAGCTTCCTTGCAGTGTAAGGGGGGCCAAGCGCGAACCGCCCGGCAAGAGCAAGCGTACATAGTTGGCGCCCCAGGCTTCCACTTGGCGCAGAGCAGAGGGGAATTGGTCAAGAAAGGGAGGAGCCAATACGAAAGAGGACTGGAAAGCGAGGCCGTTTCTGCCCAGAGCCTCCAGTTGGGCGAGGGTCCGCTCCGGTTGCGAGTCGCCCAGCCAGCGTGTTCGCTGGGAGGGGTCGAGCGAGTTGACCGAGACGATCAGTTCGATCGGCGCCAACCTGACCAAGGCGCGCTGCAGTTGCTCTGTCAGCAACAGCCCGTTAGTGGTTACTTGCAGGGGCGCCTTGGGCAGCGCTCTTCGCACTCGCTGCAGCAAAGGGAGGAAGCGCGGATGAAGCAGGGGCTCGCCCTCCACCAAGCGGGTGGCCGACTCGCCGATCACCACCCGCTCTTCTGGGTCGAGGAGGGGAAGCAAAGCCAGTACATCTTCTTCATCAAGGGTGGGAAGACAGATTGCCTGTACCCCCGGCGGGTTGAAGCGGTTCGAGCAGAAGAAACAAGAGAGGTTGCAGGCCGAGCCAAGAGGAAGGATCTGGCCGCGACGGACGGAGGAGAGAAGGAGAGGAGTCAGGTCAGGCGTCGAAGAGGCTCAAGTTAGGGTCCACGTCGTCGGACAAGCCGATCGTGCGTCCTTGCTGGTAGAGCGACCACCCAGCCCGGGAGATCATCAGGGCGTTGTCGGTACACAGCCGGGCGCTGGGGATGAGCAGATTGACCCCTTTCGCAAGGGCCAGCTCGGCCATCCGCTCGCGCAGGCGACGGTTGGCGGCCACCCCCCCGCAAACGATCAGGTTCCGCGCCTGTGTCACACGCAGGGCGCGCTGTGTCTTGCTAACCAGCGCTTCCACCACTGCTTCCTGAAACGAAGCGCAGAGGTCGGCCAGGGGCGGCTCCACTCCGCCTGCTCGTGATTTCTCCACGAAAGTGATGACCGCCGTCTTCAAGCCGGAGAAGGAGAAGTCCAGGGGGTTTTCCATCTCCCCCACCGGGAAATGGTGGTAGGAGCGGTTCCCAGACTCCGCCTGTTTTTGCACCTGGGGGCCGCCAGGGTAGGGGAGCCCGATGAAGCGGGCCACTTTGTCCAGAGTCTCGCCTGCGGCATCGTCACGGGTGGAACCGAGCGAGGTGAAGCGCTCCTTTTGGTCAAGCAGAACCAGCTCGGTGTGACCGCCGGAAACGATCAAAGCCAAAGCCGGCAATGCCATGGGATGCTCCAGAAAGGCGCCGTAGACATGCCCGGCCAGGTGGTTGACTCCCAGCAGGGGCAGGTTGCGAGCCAGACTGATGGCCTTGGCCGATTCCATCCCCACCAAGAGGGCGCCGACCAAGCCGGGACCTTGGGTTACGGCTACAGCGCCGACATCGGACAGTGAGCGCCCCGCTTGCTTCAAGGCTTCCTCCAGCAGCGGCGCCAGCGTTTCCAGGTGACGGCGGGAGGCCAGTTCGGGAACCACACCGCCATAGCGGGAATGTAGGTCGACCTGAGAAGAGACGAGAGAGATAACTTCTCCCTCCTCTTCTCCCCAAAGAGCCACTGCCGTTTCATCACAGGAAGATTCGATGCCCAGGATCAGCATGCCTCCTATTCTTCCAATTCGCCGTGGAAAAAGAAAGCGCTAAAATAAGGCCATGGATGCTCAGTTGAGTGGGAGAAAAGGTGGGGCGCCGCATGCCGTCTCGCTATGCTTGCTCCGCCGCCTGACCTGGGCGGGCTTGCTGGGCCCGGCTCTGTTTATTTTGGTCTTTCTCGTAGCTGGTTGGCTGCGTCCCGGGTATGATCCCCTCCGCCAAACCGTCAGCAAGCTGGCTTTAGGTCCGGGCGGTTGGTTGCAGACAGCCGACTTCATGCTGCTGGCCCTTGCCATGGCAGCGTTCGCGCTGGCTGCCTGGTTTCAACTGGGGAAGGAATGGTTAAGCCGGCTGGGAATCCTCACCCTCGTCATGGTCGCTCTTGGTTTCTTCCTGCTGGTTTTCTTCCCAGCCGAATCCGGCACTTTGCTCGGACAGATCCACCAGCGCATCACCGAGGTCGTAGCCCTTCTCTTTGTGGCCGGCGTCTCACTCTTGGCTTTAAGATTATT
>JAPLHV010000133.1 GCA_026389455.1 Coprothermobacterota bacterium | reverse complement strand
AGTTGCCGGGCGATGCGTTCGAGGAGGTCACACACTGTTGAGGGCCTTGGCGACGCGGATGTCCACATCCAATCCCTCCAGGGGATCATCGCCGGGGAAGACCCCCAACTGCACGGCCTCCGCCCAGAGAGCCCAAAAGATGGCTTGGTTCCGTTGGAAATCGACCGGCTCGTTAGCCAGATAGTCGGCTTCCCATCGTTCCCAGGCGCTAAAAAGGGGACAGATTTATTTTCCTACTTTTCTCGGTCTTCCCGGCCCTCGAGGTTCTAGCCGCCTTTCCAGCTTCTTCTCCATTTCCTCCACAAAACGGGGGCTGCCTGTCAATTGTCCGCGCTGGAGGGACGTTCGAATCAACTCCCATTCTTCCGCCGCAATGGTTCCCTTTACCCAGGCTGCGTATATTTCCGCTCGTTCTTTCTCACTATCGGCAAGGCCAAGGTAGCAGGGATCATCATCCAGCCATTCTTCTTGACGGTTGCCGATTTTAACGCCGTAGCTGGACCATCGGTAGTCAGCGGGATCCGCAACGATTCCAGCTCGCACTGGATTCAGCTCTACATATCGGCAACAAGCCAGGAGATACTCGTCAGCGCTGATCAGACTGGATTTGAAACGCCCCTCCCATAAGCTTCCAGTCCGCCCTTCCAGCCTGTTGACGTAGCGGGTATGCCGTCCGGATACCCGTTTCATCAGGTAGGCCAGGTTCCGTTCATCTTCGCCAGGATCAATGATCAGATGCACGTGGTTCGTCATCAGGCAATAGGCATAGATTCTGCAACCATAGGCGTCCTTCCATTCCCGCAGGTTTTTAAGGTAATGCCGATAATCACCATCCGCGAGGAAAACAGCCTGCCTGTTGTGGCCGCGCTGGATGATATGATGAGGATAACCGGATACTACAATTCGTGAAGTTCTTGGCATAACTAAATGTTTAACTCATAGCCAACGAAAAAGCAAATAAATAAATCTGTCCCCTTTGTTTGAGGCGACTTTGCGGATGAGTAAAATCGTATTATAGTGATTTCACTATGACCGAGAGACTGGAACGTTACTTGAAGCGGTGCGCTGAGGAAGACTTGAAGACGCAGATGATCTTCGTAGGGGGGCCGAGGCAGGTCGGAAAGACCACGTTTGCCCTATCCTTCCTTTCGGCGCCAACTGAAAAGCATCCCGCCTATTTGAACTGGGACGATATCCACGCCAGGGAGTCGCTAATGAGAGGAGAACTGCCGCCCAACCATCCCGTCATCATCTTGGATGAGATCCACAAGTATGCCAGATGGAGGAATCTGGTCAAAGGATTCTATGACACAAAAAGATCGGAGACCGCCTTTATCGTTACCGGGTCGGCCAGGCTGGACTACTATAATCAAGGAGGAGATTCCCTGCAGGGCCGCTATCACGGCTACCGGCTGCATCCCCTCTCGCTGGCTGAAATGGGCGGAACGGCCTCCCCAAATACGCTGAATCATCTGCTGAAATTCGGAGGATTCCCGGAACCTTGCCTGAGGGGAGAGGAGCGTTTCTGGAGAAGGTGGCAGAGGGAGCGAACCCATCGGGTGATCTATGATGATATCCGGGATCTGGAACGGGTGAAGGAGCTCAGCCTGCTGGAACTTCTGGCCGAGGATCTTCCCCGCAGGGTGGGCTCGCCCCTTTCCGTGAAGAATCTGAAAGAGGCGTTGGAAGTCGCCCACGAGACGGTGGATCGGTGGATCAGGATCTTTGAAAGGCTGTACATTTGCTTTCGCATTCCACCGTATGGAGGGCCCAGGGTGAGGGCGGTGAGGAAAGAGCAGAAGCTCTATCTGTGGGATTGGTCGGCGTCGCCGGAAGGTAGGGCGCGATTCGAGAATTTGGTGGCCTGTCAATTGCTGAAATACTGTCATTTTATCGAGGATACAGAGGGCTATCCGATGGAACTGCGATTCCTGCGGGATACGGATAAGCGGGAAATCGATTTCCTGGTCCTCAAGGAAGGGCGCCCACTTTTCGCTGTTGAATGCAAAACAGGCGAAAAATCGGTCAATCCGGCCTTGTTCTATTTCAAGGAGAGGATCGATATCCCGCGCCTCTATCAGGTGCACGCGGGAACCAGGGACTACGAGAAGGCCGGCGTCAGAGTCCTCCCTTTCCATACCTTCTGCGCAGAGGAGGCAATGCCTTGATCATCAGCCGCTGCAGTCTGTCTTGCGACGACTAAGGCGACGGAAAGTTCTTTCGCTGCGATCAGATGATATGGGAAGAGTGCGCAAGATGACAACCTCCTTGGCCATGCTGAGCGCCCTGAGCGCCTTCCCCCTGTCACGAAAAATGCATTAGGTTCCAAATTATTGCCAGGCAGACATGGGCTTGATAATGGACTTGCCATATTAAATATGCAGGGTTGTCGTATATCCATGAAACCTCGCGCGCTTGCTCAGGCCATTCGGACAGCCATGCGGACGTTCCCCGCCGTCATCGTTACCGGCCCTCGGCAATCAGGAGAAACGACCTTGCTGAAAACCCTGGGCGCCGAGACGCACCGGTTTATCTCACTGGAGGATCCCGATGTTCGGATCCGCGCCCGGGAGGATCCAGTCGGATTCCTGGATCGCTACAGGCCGCCGGTGATCATCGACGAGATCCAATACCTGCCCGAGCTCCTTTCCTACATCAAGATGCGCATCGATGAACAGCGCCTTCCCGGACAATGGCTGCTCACCGGTTCTGGGAACTTCATCCTGATGCAAGGGATCAGCCAATCCCTGGCGGGCCGAGCCGCCGTTCTGTCCCTCCTTCCGTTCTCCCTAGCCGAACGCCTCGGCCGCGGCGATCAAACTGCCGATGTTCCCGGCTGGCTGAAAGCTCTTGAAGGAGATCCCGCCGCCTCTTTGCCGGCCATCGACTTGGCCGATCTTCTCCTGCGGGGCAGCTATCCCGAGATCGCCATCAATAAGAATGTGGATCGGCAGCTTTGGACAGGATCCTATGTCGCCGCCTATCTCGAGCGGGATGTTCGGAACCTGACCCAGATCGGCGACCTGCGGACCTTCGAACGGTTCCTCAAGCTATGCGCTGCCCGGACCGGTCAGATCCTCAACCTCTCTGACCTGGCCCGGGAAACTGGGGTCAGCGTGCCGACGGCCAAGCGCTGGCTGTCGATCCTGGAGACGGGATACCAAGTCCTTCTCCTTCCCCCGCTCCACCGCAACATCGGGAAAAGGCTGGTCAAGAGTCCGAAACTGTATTTCACCGATACCGGCCTGGCAACCTACCTTCTCGGCATCCACAGCCGGGAAGCGCTCCTCGACGGGCCACAATTCGGGGCGCTCTTCGAGACGCTGGTCGTCACCGACGTCTGGAAGCGGTTCCTCCACAGCGGACGAATGCCGGCAATGTGCTATTTGCGCACCCAAGATGGCCTCGAAGTGGATCTGGCCGTCGAATCCGACAACAGGTTGACGCTCTTCGAGATGAAAGGCGCGATGACCGTCCTCCCAAAACATGCGGCGTCACTTCTCCGCCTGCGAAATGATCTCCCCGGGACAATCGGCAAGACCTTCGTGGTTTCGATGGCCCGCGACCGCTTTCCCGTGGCACGGGGGGT
>JAPLHV010000100.1 GCA_026389455.1 Coprothermobacterota bacterium | reverse complement strand
TACACTTCGGTCAAGTTAATGGAGAGGGGGCTGTCCAGATAGACAGGATTGGCCGGCAGTTGTTTCCCCTGGCGCAATTGGCGCAAATAGTAGAGCAAGTCCTGTGATCGTTCCAGCGAGAAGGCTGGGATCACCACATTTCCGCCGGTCTGGTAAGCCCACTGGATCGCCTCGCGCAGCTCCTCAATGGATTGATCCAGCGTTTTATGTTGGCGGTCGCCATAGGTCGACTCGCAGACCACCAGGTCGGCCTCAGGCGGGTCGGCAGGGTCCGGCACGACATTTCGCCCGGGGCTGCCCAAATCCCCGGAGAAGAGAACTCGTTTCCCCTCCGCGCGCAGTTCCAGGAAGGCCGAGCCCAGGATGTGGCCGGATTGATGGAGAACAAGCTTGGTCCCACCGGGCAACTCCAAGGGGGTGTCGTAGGAGAGAGTGTGGAACTGCCGCATCGCGTAGAGCGCATCCTCCTCACTGTAGAGTGGAGGCATGCCCTCTTCCCCCGCCCGATGTTTCTTGCGGTTCCGGCGAAGGGAATCCTCCAACTGCACCTTGGCCGCGTCGAGGAGGATGAACTGGGCCAGGTCGCGGGTCGCCCCCGTGCAGTAGATCGGCCCGCGAAATCCACGAGCGGTGAGCATGGGAATCCGGCCGCAGTGGTCGAGGTGGGCATGGGTCAGGAACACCGCTTTGATGGAGGAGGGGGTGAAGGGGAACTGGCGATTTTTAGACTCTTCCGCGGGGTTCCCTTGAAAGAGCCCGCAGTCGATCAGGAAGGGGCCGCCGGGAGCCTCCACCAGCAACAAGGAACCGGTCACCTCATGGGCTGCTCCAATCGGGGTGATCTTCATCGATGTCTCTTCCTTTCCTCAAGCTCAGGGTTTTCTGCTATCCTACTGTAAGGAAATGATCTCATAAAAACAACTAGGAGGTATCCGAGATGAAACGATGGTTCACCGTGGTCGCGTTGGCTACTCTGGTCGTAATCGCCTTGACGGCTTGCAGCGGGGCGCCCCCGCCTTCTCCCACCCAGTCCACCCAGGCCTCGCCGACCCCCAGTCCCACGCCGTCCCCCACTCCCACGCCTACGCTCCCGCCCAGTCCGACCCCCACCCCTTCGCCCTCGCCGTCTCCCACTCCCACTCCCACTCCAAAGCCGACCCCCAGTCCCACCACGACACCCCCCTCGCCGGGTCAGCTTCCCAACGTCTCTCCCTACCCCAATGCCACTGAGACAACCAAAGTGACCACCGAAGGCTCTGGGCCGGAAGGACAAAACGGAACAGTGGTCTACACTTCACTGGAGACCACCGACACTTATGAGGCCGTTAAAGCGTATTACGAGAAGCAGGTTCCCGCTGGATGGAAGAATGTCGGCAGCTTCGAGAACACCGACGAGAACGGCGACCGCACCTTCACCATCTCCACTCAGAACCCCGATGGAACAGCATGGTTCATCTTCTCGATCATGGAGCAAAAAGCGGACGGCAAGGTGATCATCTCTCACAACGTCGGCACTGAAGGGAGTGCCAGCGCTCAACCGGCCGATACCGGTCCCCTGAAACCGTATCCCAACGCCACCGTGGTCAGTTCCTCCAGTTGGACCGGGATGGGGGGGAACGGCAAGGAGGGCAAGTGGACGGCCGTCATCCTGTCAACCACCGACTCCTACGAGCAGGTGAAAGCCTACTACGAGAGCAACAAACCGAGCGGCTTTGACACCAGCTACAGCGGCGAGAACACCGACGACAGCGGCGCCCGCACCTACAGCGCCTGGTTCGCTTCCGCCGATCAAGCGCAGTTCTACATGGTCGGCGTCTCCGAGAACAAGACGGAGAACAAGATCGAGATCAGCCAGACCTTCGGCTCCGGCCAGTAACCACAACACACCTTATGGAGATTATGGGGACAGATTTCAAATCTGTCCCCATAATCTCCTTTACTCTGTCCCCATTAGTTTTGTTACCAGTGCAGCGCCCCTTCCAGATAGAGTGAGGCGCCTCCGCCCACCCATACCTCTTGCAGCTCCCCACCCTCAGCGCGGTAACGGACCTCCAACAGCCCGTCGCAGCCGATCTCGAAACCCTGCTCCACGCGAAAGGAATCCTCGGGAAGGCCGCCCAGGTAGCGATGCCAGTAGGAAGCCAGATAGCCGTTGGCAGTCCCGGTGACCGGATCTTCCGGGACGCCGAAGTAGGGGGCGAAGAATCGCGCATGCACCTGGCGCGAGGGATCCAGCGTCTCCCGGCTGAAGACATACCATCCGTGCAAACCCAGCTCCTGGTCCATCGCGCTGATCCGGGCAAAGTCCGGGCGAATCGCCTGAACGGTCCGCAGAGATCGGATCGGCAGGAAGAGGTAAGCCCTTTCATTAACGATCACCGGTAAACTTTCAGCGATCTCCTCCGGTGGGATGCGCAGCGCGTCAGCCAGGCGCTCGCGCTCTCCATCCAGGGAATCGGTCAAGAGGGGCCGATCCATCTCCAGCCAAATCTGCGGCGAGCCGGGCGCTTGCCCAACCTCCAATCGCAAGGGACCAACATCTGTGGCCTGCGAGAAAGCGATCCGCTCTGGCTGCCCTTTCTCTCTCCAATAGAGAAAAGCAGAGGCGATGCTGGCGTGCCCGCACATCGGGATTGGGTGCATGGGGGTGAAGAAGCGAACCCGGTAGGGCATGCCTGGATCTTCCTGGGGGAAGAGGAAGGCCGTCTCGGAAAGGTTGTTCAAGCGGGCGATGGCTTGCATGTCCGCCTCGTTCAAGCCGCGAGCATCCGTCACCACGCCGGCTGGGTTCCCCCGGCCGGGGCGGTCTCCGAAAGCATAGACGATGGAATAGGGATATTTCATGGTTCCTCCGATCTTTCCGATTCTCCCGGCAGCGAGAGGTGAAAGGGATGCAGCTCAGTATGGGGACAGATTTTAAATCTGTCCCCATACTGAGCGTAAAAGATGACCACGCCGAAGGCGCCATCCAGACATGGGCCGGCCAGGACCAAGCATCCTTGGCGATGGGCTTCTTGCAAGCG
>JAPLHV010000147.1 GCA_026389455.1 Coprothermobacterota bacterium | reverse complement strand
GAAGTGAAGTTCGTCAACACCACTTGCACTGAGTTCAACGACGCTCCCAATATGCTGAACCCGAAATTCAACGAGATGTGGTCCTGGCCCGGCTACCGCCTGGTGCGCATCGTCGGGGAGCAGGCGTTCAATTACGCCTACGCCGTAGCCCCGGATAAAAATGGGAACCCGCTGCCCTACTCTTATCCGTTTTATGCGAATACAGTCATCGGCGGCCCAACCAACTATGCTAATCTCACCACTCCCGCCTTACAAACCGCTTGGTCGACCCGGCCAGGGGATGTTCAGACGGTGAGTTGCACTGTCATCAACTACCTCACCGGCGCCCCGATCTTCCCCAGCGGGCCCTGGAGCGGGGATCTGCGCAACGCCTTCCTGGAGTTCCCGATGCCGCTGCTGGCCGGCCATCTTTACTACACCATCAGTGGGGGGATTTTCAGCGAGATCTACGACAACGGCGCCCACCGCATCTACCAAGTTTCGACCGTTGTTCCCCATGCCCCGGATGCTCAGCATCCTACCTCTAAACAAGTCTCGCTCCAGCCCAGCGCTGCCGCTGACCTGATCGCTCCTACCTGCGCGCAATTCCTCATCAACGGCGGAGCGAAGAGCGCCTCCAACCCACTCGTCAACCTCACCAACAATGCCGTCGATCTGGGAGGCTCGGGGCTGCTGGATATGCGCATCGCCAATGACGATGCCACTTTTACCGGCGCCGTCTGGCAGCGCTACCAATTATCCACCGCCTGGATGCTGGCGCCCCAACCGGGACTCCGCACTGTTTTCATCCAGTTCCGGGACGCCGCCATGCCGGGCAACCTCTCCCCGATCTACCAGACCACCATCAGCTTTGTCCCGTAACGGGGGAGAGGTCTTCTTCCCTGTCCACCATGCCCTGCGGGGTTTGCTCACCCCGCAGGGCGTAGATCGCGAGACAAAGAAAGGGGACTGACGAGACTGTTGCATAGGGAGGGACGCGGCGGTCATCAAGACCGAGACGGAGGTGGAGCTAAAGGCTGGATATGTCCAACTGGAGCGCATGATGACGACACAGGACGTCGGCCAACCTCACTTGTAACGGGAATCTCGTTGGTGGTGTTATGTTGTAAGGCTAATCGTTTTCTCCAGGTTCCTTCTCATTTCCAGTAGGCATGCTGCCAGTCTGCGGCAGGAGAAGACATGCTGCGCAGGCTGTTCAGTCCAGCTTCCCTGTGATCATGGCGATGATGGTCTTCAGGTTCTTGAAGGTTCCGGCGCCGCGAGCCTTGCCCTAGCTGCCTGAACCAGGCTGTTGAGTCTCTTCAGAATGCCGTTATTGATCTTGCTGTCGTACCAGCGCAGCTTTCCTTGGCGTTGCGCTCCTCCTGGGACCGCAGCGCCCCAGTGCGGCTCATATTCTCGTTGATCCACTGCGCCGTATCTGAACAGCTTGCGGCAGCATGTTTTTTCCACGACAATACGCTTTTCCCCAAAGAGAACTCCCCTTAAGCGGTTCGACTAGACAGCCCCCGGCAGGCTGTTCAGTGACATGCTGCCGCAGGCTGTTCTCCGCTGAATAGTCCCCGGCGGCTAGACAGCCCCCGGCAGCTAGACAGCCCCCGGCAGCTAGACAGCCCCCGGCAGCTAGACAGCCCCCGGCAGCTAGACAGCCCCCGGCAGCTAGACAGCCCCCGGCAGGGAGTTCTGTGTGGGCTGGTTGCTCTCCAGAGCGGTTGGCTTCTGTCACTTCACTGCTGATGCCGCACTGGGGCGCGGCGGTCCCAGGGGTATGGTTTACGCCGGAGTGGTTCTCGTAGGGGCGGGTTTCAAACCCGCCCACGCACGGGATGTATCGGCATAGTGATGCCTTATTCTCCAGAACACCCTGCCGGGAGCTATCGAGCTGCCGCAAGTTGATTTGTTGTCGTCAGCCTTGATAATCCCAGAGACATTGTTTACCCTCAGACTGCCTTACCCACTCGGTTTGAGAAAGGACCAGCGTTTCTACACTCTGTGCCCCGATAACGGTAGACCACCCCTGGGACACAGCGGAGTATCGGTGATGTAAAAACTCCCTCTCCACATGTTCGCGCTACTATAATAGAGATGGATGATAGCGTTCACTGAATAAAGGAGGAAGATGATGAGCAACAGAATTTTGGTCGCCTACGCCAGCCGGGCCGGCTCCACCCAAGAGGTAGCCGAAGCGGTGGCAAAAGCCTTGCGCGAGCAAGGTCAGGAGGTGGATGTCCGTGCGGTGCGAGAAGTCCGCTCCCTCGAACCCTATGCTGCCGTGGTGGTGGGCTCGGCCGCCCGCATTATGCGCATCTACGCCGATGCGGTCAGTTTCGTCAAACAGCATCGGGCGGCGCTGCAAAACATGCCGACAGCTTTCTTCGTCTCCTGCATGACGATGAAGGAAGACAATGAGAAGAACCGCGAGACAGTATCGGGATACCTGAAGCCGCTCACCGCCCTGGTTAGCCCCGCGGCGGTAGGCCTCTTCGCAGGGAAGATGGATGCGTCCAAGGTCGGCGGTCTAATGGGAGCGATGATGAAGAAGGCCAAAGTGGAGGATTGCCGCGACTGGGAAGCTATCCGAGTTTGGGCTGCCGGCTTGCCCGCGGTGTTCTTTTCCAACCAGCCCAGCTCACCGTAGGGAGCTTCCGCCAGAGGGCTCCGCAATTGCGCTTTTCTCGTCTTGCCATGGGAGAATGAGCCGTTCCATGGCAGATGAGTGACTTGAAACCGGCAAGATTGTCCAGCCGGAGAGGAGATCAGAGATCGATCAGTTTCATCTCAACCAGGGATGGAACCTTATTTTCATCCCTTTGAGCACCGGTCCCCCCCTCGCCGGTGGTGTTTGCCGATCGACCGCAACTCTCTGCTATGATCGAGGGCAGGATGTGTACCGGCCACCCCAACGTCAATACCGCCACTATCACCCAAAGCCTGGCTGACTTTCAGCGTTTCCCGGCCTCGTGCGGCAACCCGGTCCGCGCCTTGACCTTCCCCTCGTGAGGCAGAGCTACCCAGGCATAAAGGCAAGGGGCGCCGGTGATCGTCCAACCGCTAAATATGCCTTGAGGGAATCCTGTGCATCCGGTAATCTTGTTGGGAGACCGCCTGAGTAGTGGATTTCGGAGACTGACCCCGATCAGAAGTTCTGGCTCTCCCCCGGCAGTGGCCGGTATGTTAAAGCAAAGGACTGTTTCAGTACAAGGCAAAGCATTGCTGCAATATTTCGATAGAGGCCATTCAGAATGAGATTGCTGACGCGAAACGCGAGCGCTCAGTCGAGCAGAAGTGGAGGGAGATCTTTGGCTCCTCGTTTCCAGACCGACGATTCACCCAACCCCAAGAGTATTTTCGAGGGGCGCCCCGACGAAGGCTTCGGGAGAGTTGTCTACTCCCACAAGACCCAAGAGAAGGCGCGGACATCCTCCTCTCACGTTTTTCCACGATCAAACTCTGGGCAGATCATCCTCTCGTCGATCGGCAGGCTTCATCGCCGTCATCTTCGGCACTGGGCCGGCGGGCGCGTTCATTGGTGTCATTGTGTCGACCACACTGCTGGTGTTGAACACCTATGTCAAGAGCTAAGACCTGGGCGAGCTCGCGCAGAAACATCAACAGGCCGCAGCGTACCTGTGGCTGCTCCGCGGAAAGTACCTGGCGCTGATCACAGACCTGAGGATCGGAAAGGAATCGTTCGAGAAGATCGGCGCACGTCGCGGCGCGATTCTCGAGGACTTGCACGCAGTCTACTCCGGTTCACCCAGCGCGATGCTGGCCGTTCAGAAAAGCACAGGAGGCTTTACATCAACGGGAGGACATGACATTTACGATGAAGAGATCGACGCTTTTCTACCACAGGAACTCAAGAAGGGCTAACAACGGCATTTAGGGGATGGCGCTGCGTGCCGTTGCTGATACTGAACGTTGGGCGTGAGGATGGGGCGGCGAAAATAATGGGCAACCGAAAAAAATCACTGTGGAGGCACGGTGGCAAATAACTTCAAAAGTGACGACAGCTTCCTAAGAAAACTTGCCATCGGCGCTGCAGGCACAAATGCAACCATCGACCGGCTGAAGTCCTTGGGGTTCAATCCTGTAGAACTTGAGCGTGGTTCCACTGGTTTCAAGATCTGGAAGAAAATCAAGATCAAGCGTGTCCGTATTCCTGACATTCTGTCCCTGAACACCGGTATGCGGTTTGAATCCCGAGGTAAGACAAAACTTGAGATATCCATGTCTCATTCCCTCAATGACCCGAAACGGGCGTGGGATACTGGCATGCGGGACGACGACCTTGTTTCAATCGTCGTCTTCGAGCAGAACTGCGATTCTCCCATAGATCTGAAACAAATTTCACCGGTTCACTTTGTCAGTGTGAAGGATATGCGGAAGACATTTTCCGCCGGACAGGTTTCGATCACTCAACCCAAGGGGTTCGAGGAAGGTTCCGAAATACGGGTAATGTGGACTTGTGCTGCCGCCAACCAGCGATCCATCGTTATCGCCGTAGAATCCGGAAGGATCAGTCTGACCTCTATCCCGGATGGACGTCGTCAATCTATCCAGTTGAGCCGGAACAAAGGCAAGATAACCTTGCTGCCTCAGGTAAAAGCCGGCGACACCGTCGAGACCAATCAGATTGTGGCGGCGGTTGTACCGGTCAGTACAACGCTTCAGTGCCCCTCGTTGGTTAGCGAAACCTATTTTATAGACAAGCTTGCAAGCGTCAACCTGAGTGAGCGATGCGCCGCTGCAAAAGCGTTGCGGCATCGAGGCTATAAAGCGGCCGAACCTCTGCTCAGATCAAGAATGAGCGATCCCGATGAGGACATATACGTTCAGCTTGAGGCTGCGGCTGCCCTTGCGGCATATGATGACCTGAACGGCTGGAAGTTCATCGAGAGCAAGTTGCACAGTCCGGTGATGACGGTTCCTCTTGAAACACAGCTTGAAACGGTCATTGTCGTATCCTAAATACCCCACAGCCGGAGCGAACAGCTACTGATCGGAGTATTGCGGGATTCGCAATGTAACGACGAACTTCGCGCTGGGGCGGCATGGGCGCTAGGCCAATTCGCTTCCGCTACATCAGCGACTGCACTTGTTGATACATTTAATTTAAGCCCCTTGGAGATTAAGGTTGAAGCTGCACATGCACTTTTACGGATTGCTGAGCCGCAAATTCCTCACTTGCTTGATCTCCTGAAGAACGGCGACCTCGCCAAGCGTGACGGCTTATCGTGGGTGCTTGCTCGAACTGGTTAATTCAATCCATTAGACATGGTCATTGATGCCGATGAGAACCTTAGAAAATGGATGAGCTACATCATGGGCTATGGCAAAGAGGAGTTCGTTCAGGGCGAGGTTGAAGCCATACGCAAGGCAGACTCGGAAGTCTATTTCGCCGCAAGTGTGTTGTGGCAGATTATGGCAAGCTGGGTCAACGACCTGAGGGAATACTAACATGCAGAGCAGACCGCTTTACTGCACCTCCAGAGGAAAGGCTTATGTTGGAGATTCGCTTGAACTTCTCGCAGAGCTAACCGACAACAGTATTGATCTAGTCATAACATCGCCGCCATTCGCACTGAGACGCCAAAAAACCTATGGCAATGTTGCGGAAACAGAGTACGTCCAGTGGATTAAGCCATTCGGCCAAGAGGTTTTTCGAATTCTCAAGGAAAGTGGGAGTTTCGTTCTCGACCTAGGGGGAGCATACCGTTCTGGCATGCCATCCCGTTCTCTATATAATTTCCGCGTACTCTTGGCTTTTTGCGATGAGATCGGTTTTCACCTTGCTCAAGATTTCTACTGGTTCAATCCGGCAAGGCTGCCGTCCCCAATTGAATGGGTAAACAAACGCAAAATTCGGGTAAAGGATTCTGTAAATACCGTGTGGTGGTTCAGTAAAACAAACTTTCCGAAAGCCAACGTCACAAAGGTGCTGGCTTCATATTCCGATCGGATGAAGAAGTTGATCGAAGATCCGGAGAGCTTCTATAAGCCAAAAAAACGCCCTTCTGGCCATGACATAAGTGCTTGCTTTGGAAAAGATAATGGCGGGGCAATACCTTCAAACCTCCTTTCTATACCGAACACAGACAGCAATTCAAGTTATCTGCGGCTCTGCAAGGAGCTCGGACTCGAATGTCATCCGGCACGATTCCCTTCGGAACTTCCTGCGTTCTTTATCAAGATGCTGACCGACGAGGGGGATATCGTTCTTGACATTTTTGGCGGATCAAACACCACCGGATTTACTGCCGAAGCTCTCAAGCGGCAGTGGCTAACGTTTGAGATGAATCATGAATACCTTGTTTCCTCTGCGTTGCGCTTCCTTGAGTGGCATAGCTCTGCAGCCGTAAAGCAAATAATCGTAGATTTGGGCGACAGTTATGCTAATTTCTTTATTGGTGAGACTGTCTGCGAATTGGAGCCAACTAGGAAAGCAAAATCGAAAGGTGAATCTCTGGGTCAAGAAGAGTTGTTTCCTTCCGGGACAAATGCAAGGTAGCGATCCCAATCTATTGGAAGATCCCAGCAAATCGGTCCAGCAGACCCGCCAAAAGCTGCGCGCCATTGAGCTCAAATGTTAGGCGCTACAGAAACCGAACTCGTGGGAAATTGCATATGAGTGTACGGCAACTATACGATTCTGCTCTACTCGAATAGAATAGTTCATACAAATCGATAGCCAGGGGGTTCAGATGGAAGCGAGCAAAACAACGGCAGGGAAGATCAGCGGAGGAACGGTTCCTTCACTGATAAAAGGTTCAGTCCAGCGATTTGGCGAGAAGTCCGCTCTCTACCGGAAGGTTCAAGAGGGCTGGGTTGGCATGTCGTACGCCGCGCTGGATCATGCTGCCACCTGCTTTGCTTATGGATTGATGAATCTCCTGGGTGTGCAAAAAGGAGACCACATCGCCCTGATCGCCAACAACCGCATGGAATGGATGATCGCCGACCTCGGCATCCTCTACGCGGCGGCAGTCGACATCCCGCGCGGCTCGGATACGCCCACTGAGATCCTGCAGACTATCGTTCGCCATTCTGACGCTCATATCGCCATCTTGGAGAACGCCGGGCAACTGGAGAAGCTGCGGCCATTGTTGGGGGAATTGGACCGGATCATCTTCATTGATCCGCCGGCTTCACCGCAAGAGATACCGATCCGCTGGCATAGTCTGGCAGATTGTCTGGCCGAAGGAGAGCGTGATTTCGCACAGGCCGAGAAGCTTGTGGGGCAGCGCCTTGCTCAACTTCAACCCGATGACCTGGCTACGATCATTTACACTTCCGGCACCACTGGGAACCCGAAAGGCGTGATGATCGCTCATCGCAACTACATGCACAATGTGGAGACCGTTCCGGGCATCCTGGGCAACACCTGCAAAGACAAATCCCTCTCCTTCCTGCCGGTTTGGCATGCTTTCGAGCGCATGATCGAATACATCATCCTCTCCGTTGGCGCCTCGGTGTACTACAGCAACATCAGCGAGCTGCGGGAACACTTGCCCGAGGTCCAACCCACCCTCTTGATCACTGTCCCTGATTTTTGGGTGACCATCTACAAAGCCTTCCTGCGCAAGGCGATGACGGGGTCGCGCTTCAAGAAGCTCTTTGTGAGCCTGATCCTGCGATCGGCATTGGGTTATCAGCGTTCAATCCGGCTTTTGCGCGGCGATGACCCGCGTTTCACATCGGCTGACCGGCCAAGCAATTGGCGCAAGGCCATGGCCTGGTTGAATCGCTGTGTTGCTGCGCCTGCTTTTTTCCTGGCCGACCGCCTGTTGTTCAAAAAGCTGCGAGCCACTCTGGGAAACCACCTGGAATTGGTCAGCAGCGGGGCGGGACCGCTGCCGGAGAAGGTCGATGATTTCATGAACGCCGCAGGGATCAACGTCGTGGAAGGGTACGGGTTGACCGAGACGATGGTCATCATTGCCGTGCGAGATGCGAAACATAAAAGATTCCAAACGGTCGGCGGCGTATTGCCCGGTTTGGAGATTCAGATACGAAGTGAGAGTGGAGACCTCCTGGGCCCTGGTCAACCCGGGAGCGTGTACTTCCGAGGGCCTACCCTGATGCTTGGGTACTACAAGAATCCCGGGCTGACATCTTCATTGATTGATCGCGATGGCTGGTTTGATACTGGCGATCTCGGAATATGGACCCTCGACGGCTGCTTGAAAATCCTGGGGCGCGCCGATGATATGTTGGTGTTGACCAATGGTGAGAAAGTGAACGCCATCATCTTGGAGAATGAATTGCGAAGCGAAAGCTTGGTAGAGCGAGCGGTGGTGGTGGGGCAAGGCAAACCGTATGCGGCTGCTTTCCTTTTCCCAAATCTGCAGGAGTTGCGGGCCTTAGCTGAACGAAAAGACGTTTCCTGCCAACAACTGGAGGAGTTAGCCGAGAATCCCAAAATCCTGGCTGAATACAAGGCCCTCTGCGACCGAGTCTCTTTAAACAGGGAGAGATTTACAGTGCACGAGCGCATTCGACGATTCCAGCTAGCCTTTTGGCGCTTGGAAGTGGGGAAAGAGTTGAGCCAAAGCCTCAAACTGCGACGGCTTCAGTTCACGCGCCTGCACCAAAGAGAAATTGATGGTCTTTTCAAGGCAGGTTAATAGCCCCCGGCAGGGTGTCCCCATTCAATCATCACTTTCCCCCATGTTCTTCAATATAGTTGATCAAGTCTGCGACTGTCTTCAGCCCATTCAGATCCTGCCCGTGGATCTCGATGTGAAAGGTAGCTTCCACTGCCAATCCAAGCTCCACCATGGCCAGGGAATCCATCGGAAGATCGCGATCAAAACTGCTGGCTTCTTCCAAAATGACATCTTCCTGCAAAATGTCCTTCACGATCTCTCGAAGTCGTTCCCGAATCTGTTGCCGGTTCATTCACTGACCTCACCAATTTACTCTCAACTATACAAGCTTTCCCCCGGTCCCGGTAGAATGAGCCATCACTCCCCAATCATCCGCTCACGCTGCAACGGAGGTGTTGAAGCGCTGGACTGGGCATCTGCCAAGGTCGATACCGCAAAGCGAAGACGAGAACAAGAGGTTGATAGCCCCCGGCAGGGTGTCATTGGCATGATTTCCGAATTCACGAATCAATAGAAAGGAGATCATAATGGAACGATCCGAAGTCATCGTAAAGCTGAAAGAGATTGTTGGCGGGGCGATTCAGCTCCCTGCGGAGCTCAGCGACGA
>JAPLHV010000102.1 GCA_026389455.1 Coprothermobacterota bacterium | reverse complement strand
GACAGTGGTCCCCTTCCCTTCTTCGCTCTCCACCTCCACCGAGCAGCCGTGGGCGTCGGCGATCATCTTAACCACGTAGAGCCCCAGTCCGGTCCCCTGGATGCCGGCTTGCATCGCCTCCGGAGAACGGTAGAAGGGCTCGAAGAGGAAGGGCATGGCCTGGGGGGAGATGCCGATGCCGCGATCGATTACAGCCATCTGGAAGCCTTCATCGAGGCGGGTGAATCGTGTCCGCACCTCCCCGCCGCTTGGGGAGAATTTGATGGCATTGGTGAGGAGGTTCTCCAGCAAACGCGCCCAGGCATGTGGATCCAGCGCGACCTCCGGGAGCGGTTCCGCCTCCAGGATCAGCGTTACCCTTTTGGCGAGGGCGATCGGCTCCAGCTCTTTGATCACTTCCGCAGCGACGGCCACAGCGGAGAATGGCTGTTTCTCCAGCTTCATCCCCATCCCGGGGGCCCGTTGACTGTCCACCAGGTTCTCGACGATGTGCCGCAGACGGATCAGGTTCCGCCTCCAGACAAGACTGTAGTCGCGGAAGCGCTCGGCTCGCTGCTCCTCGGGCAGGATTTCCAGCATCTCCTGGGTGGCGCCCAATACCAGGAGAGGCGTCTTCAGTTCATGGCTGACGGCGAAGAGGAAATCGGCGCGGATTTTAGCCGCTTCCTGCTCCAGCCGCACACGCGCGCTCGTGTCGCGCACCTGGGCCAGCAGGAAGGTTTGTCCCCCGATCGCGCTAAAACGCGTGCTGATCTCGCTGGGAAAGAGCGAGCCGTCCTTGCGCCGACTGACGCGCTGCAGGTATCTGCCGCCGCTGTCCTCCACGATCCGTTCCGGGAGCGTTCGCGCGAAATCCTCCGGCACTAATTCGCGGATGGTCAGGCCAAGCAGCTCCTCCAAAGAGTAGCCGTAGATCTCCGCGCCGGCTTGGTTGCATTCCAGGATTCTCCCGCTTGTATCCTCCAGAAAGATCCCATCCGGCGACATCTCCACCAGCGTGCGGTATTTCTCCTCGCTCTCCCTCAGCACCACTACCGCCTGGCGGAGATTGAATATCATCTGATTGAAGGCCGAGGCCAACTGACCGATCTCATCGCCGCGATTGACGGCCACGTCCTGATGCAAGTCGCCAGTGCGGGCGATCTGTTGTGTGGTCTTCGCCAAGCGCAAGATCGGACGCGTGATGCCGCGCGAGATCCACCAGGAGAGAAGGATAGCCGTTGCGCAGGCGGCCAGCAGTATCCACCCTGCGATGGAGAGGATGCGCGCGGCTGGAGATAAGGCTTCATCCTGCCGCTGCTCGATAACGATTCCCCACCCAGATTGCCGGCTCATGGGTGAATAGGAAGCCAGCATCACCTGACCGCTGATCGGATCCGTGTATTCAACCTGTCCCTCGTAGCCGTCAAGGACCGGCTGCAGGGCAATCGGGATGGGCTTTCCGATGTAGCTTCGGTCCGGATGGGCGATGATCAGCCCTTCCGCTGAAGTGATCCACGCTCGTCCCGTCCAGCCGACGAAAACCTGATCGACGCCGCGCCAGAGATCACTCAAACCGATTTCGACCGCCAGAACCTCTTGCAAGAGCTCTCCCGCGCCTGGGATCGGCAATCCCAGAGTGATCACCGGCATCTGGTCGGCGCCGACGATATGGACCGCTGAAGAGTAGTAGTCTCCGCCGGCAGCGCCCTTCCAGGCGGCTGACACTTCCTCTCCGAAGGGGATGGGCGCGCGTTGGACGATCTCCTCGGGATTTGCCAGGGCTATCAGCGCGTCGAGCGGATCGGCCAGGTGCATGAGCAGCCGTCCACCCCCATCAAAGAGGTAGAGGGCGCGGTAGGTCAACGGTTGGCTGCGCCTGAAATCCAACATGAGGCTTGCCTGCTGGTTTGGATCCATCGTGGCTGAGGTCAACTCGGTGCGCAGCAGAATGACGCGCTGGAGGATGGCATCATACTGGTTGCTGATGTTCTTGGCTACCAGATTCGCCAACCGGCGGTTGTCCGCTTCGATCTGATCGCGGACATTGGCATAGCCGGCTTGGAGCGATAAGTACCCCTGCAGGCCGAGAAGGATCAACATAATGCCCAGGAACCAGATCAGCACTTGCCGCTGCAGTTTCCGCCCCCACCAGCCTCCCAACCTCGCCGTTGCACCCTGGATCCATTTGGGTGGGTGCATCCGCATCAGCCCCTCATCATTCGGCGCTCGCCGCTACGGTTCCGGAAGAAGAACGTTGATCTCGCCGCGGATGATCTTCCCACTCAGTTCTTCCAAGTTTGCAAGCATCGCCGGCGTCACCAGCGTCTCGTTGAATGGGCCGAGCGCCAGGCCGCCTTCCTTCAGCCCCAACGACCGAAGACCCGGCTGAAACTTGTCCTGGAGCATCTCCTCGACCAACATCAGAACGGCTGCGTCGATGCGCTTGGGCCGATTGCCCACGACGTTGTCCGGCGCCAGGTAACGCTGATCGCCGCTAGTGCCCATGGTCAGTTGGTTGGCTTCTTTGGCCGCCTCGATGATCCCCAGGCCGGTGCGCCCGGCGCCGTTATAGATCACGTCCACTCCCGACTGGTACTGCTTCTGGGCCAGGGTTTTGCCGACTCCCGGGTCGGACCAGGTGCCCGCCAAGTTGGAGACAACTGAAACGCTGCTATCCCGCCGGATGATGGCAATGTCCGTGCCGCCGATAAAACCGACCTTCTTGCTGTGGGTGAGCTGCGCCGCCAGGACGCCCATCAAGAAATCACCTTCTTGCTCTCGCCAAACAATGGATGCCACATTGTCCTTGTCCTCCGCGAGGGTCGCGTCCACCAGCGCGAACTTGCCCTCGGGGAACTCTTTCGCCAGGGTTCCGATGTTGTCTGCCTTGCCGGAACCGATATCAATGATCAAATCGTATCCCTGCCGGCACATCCGGCGCAATTCGTCCAGGTTGGCCTCATCGGACGCATACGGGATGGCCTCGAAGCGGATGTTGAATTTCTTTTGCGCCTCTTGCAAGCCGGCATAGGCCGAGTCGTTGAAAGATCGGTCGCCCAGGCCGCCTGCGCCCAGGAGCATCCCAACAGTGAAGATGCGCTGGCTGGCCGGCGCGAGCTGCGGGGCGCATCCACCGGTCAGCGCCGCGGCAACAAACAACGCAACCAACAAGCTGCGAAACATTTTAGGCAAGATCTCCTTAGGCATTTTAGACTCCTTTGCTGATTTCACAAAATAGCCCCCGGCAGCTCGATAGCCCCCGGCAGCTCGATAGCCCCCGGCAGCTCGATAGCCCCCGGCAGCTCGATAGCCCCCGGCAGGGTGTCCTGCAAGACCCAATCTGTTGCCTCCTACAGTGCCTGCACAAGGATTCAGGCAAAAGTATCGGCGAGATCCTTATCGCTCTTGGGTCTTTCTCCACGGCAAGCGGACGGTCACTATGGTTCCTCTCCCCTCCTCGCTTTCCAGAGTGATTGAGCCGCCGTGGGCTTCGGCGATCTGCTTGGCCGTGTAGAGACCCAGGCCAGCGCCGGGGATCACGGCGCGATCAGCGCCAGCCGTCCGTTGGAAGGGTTGGAAGAGCAGGGGGATCTCCGAGGCGGGAATGCCGGCGCCGAAGTCGCGCACGCTGAAGACCGCTTCCTCCCCCTCGCAACTGAGGCTGATCTCCACCTCCCCGCCCATGGGAGAGAACTTGATGGCGTTGGTCAATAGGTTCTCAT
This sequence comes from Coprothermobacterota bacterium, assembly GCA_026389455.1. Classification (GTDB taxonomy): domain Bacteria; phylum Caldisericota; class JANLFM01; order JANLFM01; family JANLFM01; genus JAPLHV01. The sequence continues at coordinate 158 of JAPLHV010000102.1, read as the reverse complement.
AGAGGCGATGGATGCTCTCCGGATCAGCGAGGATCGAAGGCAGAGAATCCAGTTGCTTATGGAAACGGAGGCGCTGCTGAAGGGTCAGGAAATCCACGTCCTTCAGTGTCTGCTGCAGGATCTCGACGAGGTCGGTGGGGACGGGAGTGATCTTCAAC
>JAPLHV010000026.1 GCA_026389455.1 Coprothermobacterota bacterium | reverse complement strand
TGATTGTAGCAGAGTCCGAATAATCCCCGCCTTTCTACAGCAGCTTTCGACCCACAGCAACCATCGAGCATTGCTGCGGGTCGAAGGGGAGCCACAGAAGTGACCGGGGGCAAGCGTCACCCCTCACAGGCGAACCGGAGCTTGGGGAGTGGAAGGAAAAATGGTTCCTTCTCATTTCAAGTGGGTAACCTACCAGCTTGCGGCAGCAAGTCTAGTCCAGTTTCCCAATAATGATGGTGATGATGGTCTTCAGGTTCTTGAAGGTTCCGGCGCCGCGAGCCTTTGCCTTGGTTGCCTGAACCAGGCTGTTGAGTCCCTCCAGAATGTCGTTATTGATCTTGCTATCGTACCAGCGCAAAACTCCTCCTGGGACCGCGGCGCCCCAGTGCGGCATTGCTGGGTGTTGCGCTCCTCCTGGGACCGCCGCACCCCAGTGCGGCTCCTATTCTCATGGTTCCACCGAGCTGTATCTGAACAGCCTGCGGCAGCATGGTTTTTCAACGACAATGCGATCTTCCCCAAAGAGAACCCTCTTCAAGCGGTTCGACTAGACAGCCCCCGGCAGGGTGTTCTGCGACTAGACAGCCCCCGGCAGGGTGTTCTGCGACTAGACAGCCCCCGGCAGGGTGTTCTGAGGTTGTTTTGTGTCGAACCGGCGCCACGCATCACACACAAACAGGCGACGACATCGGGTTCCTGTAAAATGCAGGCGCCATAACCTGCATTCAAGTAGACCTCAATCTTACGGCACAGTTGCGACTCGCGCGCATCACTGTCTCGAGCCTTTTCCTTCAGCTCCGTCTTCATCTGTTCCAATGATGATTGTGGCAGGGAACATGCTGCCGCAGGCTGTTCAGGAACATGCTGCCGCAGGCTGTTTCGAGCTGAATAGCCCCCGGCAGGGTGTTCTGTGTCGAAGCGGGCAGATAGCCGCGGGAGTGCAACCCTCGGACTGGTTGCTCACCAGAGCGGTTGGCTTCCGTCTGATCACTGTTGATGCCGCACTGGGGCGCCGCGGTCCCAGGAAAGCCGATAATCTCAGGGACAGTCTCAGTCACAGGGATGGTCCCGATCCCAGGATTGCCGCACTGGGGCGCCGCGGTCCCAGGAATAATCTCAGGGATAGTCATCCCCTTTACTCTTGAGGTCTCATCGACTCCGATATGGTTTACGCCGGAATGGTCCTCGTAGGGGCGGGTTTCAAACCCGCCTGCGCACAGGCCTGTCTTGGCAAAGTGATGCCTCATTCTCCCAGGACACCCTGCCGGGGGCTGTCGAGCTGCCGGGGGCTATCGAGCTGCCGCAAGCTAGCTTGTTGTTGTCTGCCTTGATGATCCCTTTGCCTTCACGGAACTCTATCTTTGTGATCCTCCAAGGAGTGTCAAGTCGCAAGGTTCTCTCGAATAAGGACTCCCGAGTAGACTTCCACATGGCACACCTCTTTTTCCCCTCTGACTGCTTTGCCCACTCGGGATGAGAAAGAGCCGGAAAAATGGTAAACTTTGACGATTGATGACTGAAGCGAAGGAGAGGGTTTTGAGCGATCTAACTAGGCAGATGGAGAATTCACTGGCACGGATTCGCTCCGTGCTAGGCGTCCGGGTGATTCTCGACACCATGGAGGAAATTCAGGAGGTTCATATCCTGACCACCGAAGAACGCAATCCCAAGCAAGTTGTGCGTGACGCCGAATCTACCCTCTTGATCAAATTCAGCAAGCGGGTCGACCACCGCAAGATCGGTGTCGTGCAGCAAGCAGAGGCCGATGAGAAGGTTGAGATCGGCGAACGGCGACTGAAAATTGAAGCTCTGCGCCTGGCCCCCACCTCGGATGGGCTTTACTGGGAAGTTGTCCTGAGCGCCCCCACTGGCGTTTCCTACACCGGCAGCGCGGCCAAGAGCGATCCTTACTCTTCTCTTCAAACCATCTCCGCCGCCACCTTGGATGCCGTGAATCAGTACGCCGGGGAAGAGCGCTTTCGTCCAGAGGATGTCAGCCAATTGACCGGCGACCCACCCCTGGTCTTGGTCACCATACTCTGGCTGAATGGTTCTGCAGAGGAGAAGCTGGTGGGGGTGGCTCGTATCGGGGACGATGCTCAGGAAGCCACCGTTAAGGCCACCCTTGCCGCGCTGAACCGCATCCTTCATCGCCCCAGCCGCCAGGGCGACGCCTGGCCGTAGGCTTGCCCAGATAACCTGCACTCCCGTCCCGATTGACCCTCACCTGCCAAGCTGGTAAAACGGATGCCAGATACCGCGCCGCACCCGGCAGTCCAGCGTTGCTTTCAGCTGCAGGAGTAGGTGCGGCAGCATCATAGCCTGTGCCTGCCCCCGCGAAAGCGTGAGGCGGAATATCCTGGCCACCGCCAGGGACGAGGAGCGAACAATGGTAGAAGAATACGTCACCGCCATTCCCAAGAAGTCGGAGGACTTCTCCGAGTGGTATGTGCAGATCGTACGGCGAGCCGAGCTGGCCGACTATACTCCCGTCAAGGGCTGCATGGTCTACCGCCCCTACGGCTACGCCATTTGGGAAAATATTCAGGAGGCTCTGGATCGCCGCTTGAAGGCCACCGGCCACCAGAACGCCTATTTTCCCCTCTTCATCCCGGAGAGCTTCCTGGCCAAGGAGGCCGAGCACGTCAAGGGGTTCGCCCCGGAGGTGGCTTGGGTCACCCAAGGCGGCGGAGAGGAGCTGGAGGAGAGGCTCGCCATACGGCCGACCTCCGAGGCGATCATCATGCATATGTACGCCAAGTGGGTGCGCTCTTACCGCGACCTGCCCATTTTGATCAACCTTTGGAACAATGTCGTACGCTGGGAGAAGGTCACCCGTCTCTTCCTCCGCACCACTGAATTCCTCTGGCAGGAAGGTCACACCGCGCACCGCACCAGCGAGGATGCCATGGAGGAAACCCTTCGCATCGCTGAGATCTACCGTGATCTGGTGGAGAACGAGCTGGCCATACCGGTCTACATCGGCCGGAAATCGGAACAGGAGAAGTTCGCCGGCGCCCAAGCCACCTTTGCCCTGGAGGCGTTGATGCCGGACGGCAAGGCATTGCAGGCCGGCACCACTCATTTCTTCGGGCAGAACTTCGCCAAGGCCTTCGAGATCAAGTATCTGGACTCCGATGGGGAACAGAAATACGCCTGGACCACCTCCTGGGGCGTTTCCACCCGCTTGATCGGCGGGCTGATCATGGTCCACGGCGACGATGCCGGCCTGATCCTGCCCCCGCGCGTGGCTCCCATTCAAGTGGTGGTGGTGCCGATCTTCTACGGCAACGAGCAGGAGGAAGTGATTCGCAAGGCCCATGAGCTGGCCCAAATGCTGATAGGCGCCGGCCTCCGGGTGAAGGTGGACGACCGCGACGAGTACACTCCCGGCTGGAAGTTCAGCGAGTGGGAATTACGCGGGGCGCCATTGCGGCTGGAGCTGGGACCGCGCGACCTGGCCGCCTCTTCGGCCATCCTGGTGCGCCGCGATAACCGCAAGAAGGAGAAGGTAGGCTGGGACGCGCTGATCTCTCGCATACCGGTCGCGCTGGAGGAGATCCAATCCTCCCTCTTCCAGCGGGCCAAAGAATTCCGTACCGCCAACACGCGGCGGACCACCGACTACGTCCAGTTCCAAAGAGTGATGGAGGAGCAGCGCGGCTTCCTTCTAGCCCCTTGGTGCGGAGAGGGCGCTTGCGAGGATCGGATCAAAGCCGACACCACTGCCACCGTGCGCTGCCTGACCACGGATACGGCCGCGGGAGCAACTTGCCTCTGTTGCGACCGGCCCGCTGCTCACTGGGCCTATTTCGCCAAGTCGTACTAGGGAAGGAAAGGGTCTGTCTTTAAGGCTTTTTTCCCATCAGGTTGAGGATCTGGGTTAGGAGGATAGCCCCAAGAAACTGCCAGAAGAGCAGGCTTAGGTTATAGAGAACCGGCAGGTCGATGTAGATTTTCAAGACCGTACACAGCCCCCAGTCGGCCAGAAAAGCGCCCACGATCCCCACTGCCGGGAAGAGCCAACCTCCGCCGGCGATCTGTCGCGTGGTCAGGAATCCGGTGATCAACCCCACCATCCCCCCCACCAAAACGATCACCAGCCAATGCCAGAAACTTACGATCATCATTGCGCAACCTCCATATAGAATCTCAACCTTCGCCCCCTCCTATTATTGCTAACAATCTAGCCCGCGGCAGCATAATAGCCCGCGGCAGCATAATAGCCCGCGGCAGCGTGCTGCAGCAATTCTCCGATCTCCTGACTCCTTCATTTTCCTGCCGCTTGTTTCCTTTCACCTGCTTGCTGCCCTCGCAACCTATCTGTCGCTTCTTACCCCTTGATCACCCCGATCGGACGCATCCTCGCCACTTTGCGGGCCAGGCCGGCCCCGACTGTGGCTTCCACAACAGCAGTAACGTCTTTGTAGGCCTCAGGGGCTTCCTCCACCAAGGTGCGCTTGTTCTGTGCCCGCACCGTGATGCCCCGCTCGCTTAACCTTGCCAGCAGGGCGCCGGCAGTAACCTGCTGCTTGGCCTCGCTGCGCGACATCAACCTCCCCGCGCCGTGGCAAGTGGAGCCGAAGCTCTCCGTCATAGCTCGCTCGGTCCCCACCAGGACGTAGGAGCAGCGTCCCATGTCTCCCGGGACTAAGACCGGCTGGCCGACTCCTCGGTAGGCAGCAGGCAACTCCGGGTGTCCAGCCGGGAAAGCCCGCGTCGCTCCCTTGCGATGGACGCAGAGCGAGCGCGTCTTCCCCGCTACGTTGTGCTCCTCGATCTTAGCCACGTTGTGGGCCACATCGTAGACCACCGCTACCCGCAGGCCGCGGTCGCGGAAGGTCCGCCCAAAGGCCTCGCGCACCCAGTGGGTGATCAACTGGCGATTGGCCCAGGCGAAGTTGACCGCTGCCCCCATCGCCGCCAAGTAGCGCTTTCCTTCCGGCGAACCGATCGGGGCGCAGGCCAGTTGGCGGTCGGGCAAGGAGATCCCGTACTTGCGAACAGCCTGTTGCATGGTCTCCAGCGAATCTGTGCAGACCTGGTGCCCGAAGCCGCGCGAGCCGGTGTGGATGAGGAAAGTGATTTGGCCCACCCGATGCAAACCAAAGGTTGCGGCCGTAGCGGCTTCATAGATCTCCTCCACCGCCTGCACTTCCAGGAAATGGTTCCCGCCGCCCAGGCTGCCCAACTGAGGGGCGCCGCGCTGGAGGGCGCGCTGCGTCACAGAGGTCGGGTCGGCGCCTGCGATTCGGCCGCCCGACTCAGTGTACTCCAAGTCTTCGCGTGTGCCGTAACCCCTCTCTACCGCCCAGACCGCTCCAAGCTGGATCACCTGCTCTATCTCGGGGAGGGAAAGCTGAGTTCGGCCCTCCGATCCGACTCCGGCCGGGATTCTCTCGCTGAGGCAGTCCAACAGCTTATCCAACCTGGGCTTCAACTCGGCATCGTCAAGATCGGTGGCCAATAGCCGGACGCCGCAGTTGATGTCGTAGCCGACGCCTCCGGGGGAGACAACCCCCTCTTGCAGGTCGAAAGCGGCCACCCCGCCGATCGGAAAGCCGTATCCCCAATGGATGTCGGGCATCGCTATGGAGGCGCCGACAATGCCGGGGAGGCAGGCCACATTGGCCACTTGTTCGGGCGCCTGGTCGGCGATCAGTTGCTCTTGCAGCGCTTCGGAGACATAGATCAAACCGGGCGCCCGCATTCCCTCTTTGTACTGGCTGGGAATACGCACCCGATACGAGTCGAGCCTCTCCAGGGATCCCTTCCACTTCATCGGTTCATCTCCTCCCTGATTTTATCTTAGGCTTGTAAGAAGATAAAATGGCTGCGTGAAGCGAAGACTGCCTGTGATCCTGCTCGCCTCCTTGACTGTCCTGGCCGTTGTCCTTGGCCTGACCCTCCGCCAGCCCTCGGCTGAAGGGAACGATTACCCACGCTTGGACCTCCCCGTGCGAGGCCCAGTGTTGGTTGTGTTAGCGCACCCGGATGATGAGACAGTAGGGGCGGGTGGCCTCTTGGCCGAGCTGGCGCGGGCGGGGGCGCCCTGTTCGTTCGTCTTTTTAACCAATGGGGAGGCTTTTCAGTGGTCCGTCGAGCAGGAAAACGAGAGCCTCTTGCTCACTCCCACCGCTTATGTGGCCTATGGCGTGAAACGACAGGAAGAGGTGCGCCGGGCCTTGGCTGACCTTGGTCAGGAGGAAGCCCCGGTTTACTTTCTCGGTTACCCCGACCGCGGTTTGAAACCGCTCTTCCTTCAACACCGCTCGCCCTCCGACCCCTACCTCTCCGACCTCTTGGGCGGCGCCGCCAGCCCCTACCCGAATGCCTACTCCCACCCGGTCTTCGCCGGGGAGAACGTCCTCGCCGATCTGCAACGGATCCTGCGCATCACCCGGCCGGCATTGGTCATCACGCACAGCTCCTTCGACACCCATCCTGACCACTGGGCCACGGAGGGGTTTTTGCTTGAATCGTTGGCGCGCCTGGCGGAAGAGCCGGATTTCCAGCAGCCGCAGCGGCTGGAATTCCTGGTACACCGGGGCAATTGGCCGGGGCAAGTGGGAAAGGAAACGGCGGCCGGTCTCTTCCCACCCTACCCCTTGCGCTACTTGAAGGATAACTGGACCCTCTTTCCTCTCTCCGAAGAAGCCCAAGCTCGAAAAGAGAGAGCCATTCATGCCTACGCCACCCAACTGACGGTGATGAACGATTACCTCTTCTCCTTCCTGCGAGCCAACGAGCTCTTCCTCCGCCCATTTCCCGAAGGGACCCGCTCCTGGGAAGAGCCAGTGCGGGACACCCTCTGGCGCACTCTCTTCGGCGGAGCCGACTTCCAGGAGGTATCAATGGATTGGCAGGAGAGGGGGTTGCGCATCGGCCTGACCACCGCCGGCGGATCTCCAGCAAATGTCTCCCTGGATCTGGATCTGCTTCTGCTCTATCCCGAAGGAAGTACGATCTACAGCATACATTCTGGCGATCTTACGTCTTGCCCAACCGGTAGCAGCCTGGTGCGCGATGGCAACCGCTTTCTTCTCTGGATCCCTCTGGATCGCTCGCCGGACTGGGCGATGCTGGGCGCCTCCAGCCGTTACGCCGCTACCAATATCGACCAGACCGCCCTCTGGCGAATCGCCTTGACCGGCAACCGCACTCCTCCGTCACCCCACTAAATCGGGTTCCTTCTCATATCAAGTGGGCATCCTGCCAACCTGCGCCGGCTCGATAGCCCCCGGCAGGGCGTTCAGTCCAGCTTCCCTGTAAATAGCCCCCGGCAGCTAGACAGCCCCCGGCAGCTAGACAGCCCCCGGCAGCTAGACAGCCCCCGGCAGGGTGTTTCTGGCGATGATGGTCTTCAGGAGTGGTTCTTTCTCAAAATGAGTGGGTAAAGCAGTCTGAGGGGTAAAAAGAGGAGCGCGGCGTGGAAGGATAGACCTCCGGTCCGGATTGACCGGAGGTCTACTCGGGAGTCCTTATCGAAAGAGCCTTGCAACTTGACCCCCCTTGAAAGATCGCAAGGATAGAGTTCCGTGAAAACGAAGAGATCATCAAGGCATTCATCGATTTTCCCCGAAGGAGCCTTTTCTGTTGTCCCCTTTGCAGCAAATCAATGAAGGTTTGCGACACGACAGAGAAGGATTGGCGGCAGCTCGATAGCCCCCGGCAGGGTGTCCTGGAGAATAAGGCATCACTATGCCGAGACAGCCCAGGCGTGGGCGGGTTTGAAACCCGCCCCTACGAAAACCGATCCGGCGTAAAAGATATCGGGGTCGATGAGACCTCAGAAGCAAAAGGGTTTGACTGTCCCTGGGACTATCCTGGGACTGCTTAACCCCAGTGCGGCACTCTTGGGCGTCTCGTTCCCAGGAAAGCCGATGATCCCAGAGACCTTGTTTACCCCTTAGACTGCCTTGCCCACTCGGGATCAGAAAGAGCCCCAAATTGAACCTTCACCCCGCAGAGCAGCGATTCACAGGAGACCCCGCCTAAGCGATCTGTGC
>JAPLHV010000190.1 GCA_026389455.1 Coprothermobacterota bacterium | reverse complement strand
GGGCAACCTCTCCAGCGAGGGATCCAATTCCAAGGGCAAGCGATATTCCCCTTTAGTTGAGAGTGCCATCGTTTCCTCCTTGGGAACCTGTGTCCTCCTCGTAAATAACTCGCCGCAGCTTGCCGGAATAAGTGCGCTGTTCGGCCAAAGCAGAGACGATTTCGATGATCGGCTCCAGAATCAGCCGGTTGTCGAAAGCAACGCGGAGATCACCCACCGACAATAACCGTTCCAAAGCCTGTTTCTTCCAGGCAGCTTCCTCGGCGGGGCGGGGAGAAACCTCCGCTTGCAGGACCATTCGCGGTTTGTACCCTGTCCGTCCCACCCGCAACTGCCAACGTTGAAGGCCAGGCGCTCCCTCCAACTGCTGTTGCAGGTCGACGATGGAAAAGCGGGCGATGCCCACATTGACCACGTCATCCGAGCGGTGCAGGATGCGGATGCGAGGGTGGGTCCGGCCGCAGGCGCAGCACTGGGCGCTGACCACCTGGACGAGGTCGCTGGTGCGATAGCGGACCAACGGGAAAGCCTGGGCGAAATTGGTCACTACCAGGTCCCCGCGCTGGCCAGGGTCAGCTTTCCAAATGGGAATGGTGCGTGGCAGGTATTCCGGATTCGCCTCGGTTCGTTCAATCTCTTCCTCCGGCAACAGTTCCGCCAGGCAGCAATCAAGCCACAGATGGATCCCTTCATGGCGGAAGCAGTCACGCATCATCCCTAGAAACTCAGTGCTGGCATAGGCGTCGCTGGGCTCAAAACCGAAAGCCTGGCGAATGGCCTGGCGGTAAGGCTCCAGCGGCTCGCCCGAGAAGACGCCCCACTGGAAGGGGAGAAGGTCGCGGGGGCGGATCTTCTTCACACGGGTCACCAGGTAGGCCAGCAATCTTGTCAGTGTAAAGCGCTCGGCCAGTTCGCGGCGAGCGGCGGCAGGCGCCTGGGCGCCCAGCACCTCGGCCACGCGCATGGCAATGGAGGGGAAAGCCACGAAATACTGCGGCTTGCGGCGGAGGGAGAAAAGAAGAGCGTCCTCGGCCTCAGTGTAGTTGATGGGGATGGTTTCGCCGGGCAGTTGCAGCAGCATCCCATCCAATGCCGAGGTAGCCGGCAGGGCGTCGGTGACAGCCGGGGCCGGCGCGTTGAAGCCAAGCGTGGCACCTCCACCCAGCACCCCGACTGGCAATTCCTTGGGTCCGCCTGTACCCATGTAAGCAAAGCGTCCGATCATCTCGCGGCTAAAGGCTAGGTCTTCATCCGCCCGCGGGATCCACTTGGGCATCCCGGTGGTGCCGGAGGTGCTGGCCCACAGGCGCACTGATTCACTGCAGACGAGCTGCTGAGGATCGAAGCGTTCCAATGCCTGGCGAATGTGGGATCCATTGGTCAGCGGAATGCGGCGAAGATCGGCGTAACTGCAGATCTCACTGGGGAGCACGCCGGCAGTTGCCCAGCGCTCCTGATAGAGGAGGGAGCGGGAAGCGCGCTCCATAGTACGGGTTTCTACCAATCGGCGCTCGGAGTAGGAAACCAACTCCGCCAGCGGCATGCACTCGTGGAATGGATCGTAGTACTGGACTACCATTTTCTCTCCATCTGGATTCCCGGCATCTTCAGGACTCCTCCTATTTTGGCCGAATCATTCCTGGTCAAACCAACCCTGTTCCGCAGTGTAGCATACCGCAGGCGTCCATCTGCATTGGCCACGATTTAGACCCTGACGCTCAAGCATGGGGGTTCCTTTTCATTCCAAGTGGGTAATCCAACTTAGACATGCTGCCGCAGGCTGTGTAGGGGGCGGGTTTCAAACCCGCCCCCTATCCTGCAATGATGGCGATGATGGTCTAAAGAAGTCTTGTCGACCCTGGGACCGGGGCGCCCCAGTGCGGCATTCTTGAGTGTTGCGCTCCCAGAGATATGGCATACGCCGGAGTGGTTCTCGTAGGGGCGGGTTTCAAACCCGCCCAGGCACGGGCTGTCTCAGCAAAGTGACGCCTTATTCTCCAGGACGCCCTGCCGGGGGCTATCGAGCTGCCGCAAGTTGACTTGTTGTCGTCAGCCTCGATGATCCCAGGAACCTTGTTACCTTCAAACTGCCTTACCCACTCAGTTTGAGAAAGAACCAAAGAAGTCTTGTCGACCCTGGGATCGCCTCGCCCCAGAGATATGGTTTACGCCGGAGTGGTTCTCGTAGGGGCGGGTTTCAAACCCGCCCTAAACACTGCATGAGCATCCCCACAATCCTTCCGTGTACATGCTGGATTTTCGGGATCTTCGGACCATCGCAGCGAGTTTTCCATGATGTACTGTCGGATGCGGTTCAGGTCGTCGTCATCGCGGGTAATGTGTTCATAATAATTGCGCTGCCACACGGATCTGCCTGAGGCGTCATGCATTGCATTGATGCGTCGGGCGGAGAATGTTTTGAATGCTCTGACAATTTCTGGCAACCCATGTCGCGCTGTATCTGCTGTCATTTGGGCGGGTTTGAAACCCGCCCCTACAAAAAACACAATTCCATGCACGTGATTGGGCATGATCATCCAGTGATCCAATGACACGTGGGGGTAATGCTCCGGCAATCCGTCCCATACAGCCTGCACCAGCCTGCCGGTATCGTTCAATCGGATTTCCCCTTCAACCACATCGCCGAACAGACACGCCTGGCTCTGAGTGCAAACCGTCACAAAATATGCACCTTCCAAGGCGTAATCAAACCCCTTCAGTCGAATCGAACGGCGATGGCGTTCATTTGGATCGTTGCCAACCTTCATGGTTTACAGCCCCCGCCCGATCATCTCGTCCAGCAGCCCT
>JAPLHV010000115.1 GCA_026389455.1 Coprothermobacterota bacterium | reverse complement strand
CAGGCACGCAGGGTTGGCATGCGCCAGTGCGCCGGCAGTATCATAGAGTTCGATGGCAATGGGCGATTGATCATAGATTGCACGGTAGCGATCTTCGCTTTCCCGCAACGCCTCTTCTACCTGCTTGCGCTCGGTGATGTCGCGGGTGATGGCCAGCAGGGATCGTATCCTCCCCTGCTCGTCACGTTCCGGTACGATGCGGGTGAGATAGTGTTTTATGCCTGAGGGCAACGGGAGACTCTGCTCGACTTCCTGTTCCTCGCCCGTTTCCAGAGCCTTCCTCAACGAGAGCTCCATAAACTCGGCCTGTGCGCGCGGTTCGCCGGTCTCCAGAGGCGTTTTCCCGATCAACGCATGGGCCAGCGCTCCGAGTTGATCTTCGACGGCCGGATTGCAGTAGATAAGGCGCAGGTCGGCGTCGAAACGGACGATCATGTCGGTGGCTTGTTCAACCATGGTTGAAAAGTCTCTCTCTCAGCTTTTCCTCAGCCCATTGCCCTGCACCAGGCTGCTCAGATTGTCGGTGTTGGTCGTTCATCGCTGTCTCATATTCATCATTCGGCATCTCATGGCTCCTTGGAGTATCGTCTGGTGGAATTGGGGACAGATTTCCGGATTGACCGGAGGTCAAATCTGTCCCCAATTCCTCTGTCTCAAAATAGTATTATGTCCCAATGATTCCCCCCCACGGCAAGCGGACGGTCACTATGGTCCCTTTGCCCTCCTCGCTGGCGAGGGAGATCGAACCGCCGTGCTCCTCGACGATGCGGCGGCAGACGTAGAGGCCCAGGCCGGTGCCGGGGATCCTCTTCTCGTGGGCTGGGTCCTGCACTTCCAGGAGAAGGACGTTTTCCTCCATCCCCAACCTGACTTCCACTCTACCTCCCCCTTGAGAGAACTTTACGGCGTTGGTGAGCAGATTCTCCACCACCCGGGATAGGGCTTCTTCGTCGCAGGCGCCTTGGGGCACTGGTTGCAGAGTGAGATCAAAGGTTGCCTGGAGAGAAAGGGCGGAGCCGGTCAGATCCTCCGCCACCCGCTTGACTAATTCCACCGGATCGCAGGGGGCGAGGAGGAGGGGGAAGCGGCCTTCCTCGCCGCGCTGGCTGTCCATCAGGTTGTTGATCATTCGCTCCAGACGTTGCAGGTTGCGGCGCCAGATCTCGCTGTATTCCTGGAAGCGGGCCAGCCCCTCTCCCGGGGTCAGCTCGTTCAGCATCTCCTGGGATTGATGGAGGGCCTGGAGGGGGGATTTCAGGTCATGGGAGACGGCGAAGAGGAGGTCGCTGCGGACCTGGCGGATGCGCTCTTCCAACTGCTTGCGGTCAGTGATGTCCCGTAAAACGCCCTCGTGGTAGAGGACAGCGCCTTCGTCATTGACCACATGCCGTCCATGATCTTCAACCCAGATTTCCGAACCATCCTTTTTTCTCAGACGGAACACGCCCATTTCTTCCAGCTTTTCAACCAACGCCGCGCTCTCACGATCTTCCGGGGCAAAATACAACTGTGATTTAATGTCGATGGCTAACAGTTCTTCCTTGCTCTCGTATCCGAGCATTTTCACCATCGCCGGATTGACCTCGAGGAATTTTCCTTCGTGGCTGCTTCGATAAACGCCGTCCTGC
>JAPLHV010000098.1 GCA_026389455.1 Coprothermobacterota bacterium | reverse complement strand
CTAGTTGGCCCTTTGCTGGCGTGGTCCTACGCTGCGCTTTGGGCGCCGATCCTAGCCCCCGCTATCCCTTCTTGGGAGGCGTGGGGGTGGGGCGTTGCAGCCTTGGCTGGCAGCCTTGGCTCTCTCTTCCTGCACGCCTGGATGCATCGCTGGGTATCCCATGGCAGTCACATCACCGAGCGGATCAGGATCCCTGTTTCTCTCTTCGGGGATGCCGCTCAATGCCTACCAGCCACTGACTCACCCTGGCGAGAAGCGCTGGCTGCGCTGGCCGGCCCCGTTACTAACCTGGCGCTGGCGGCGATCTGCTACCTGTTGTGGAATCTACAGTTGGCCTTGGGTCTAAACGAGTGGCTGATCTTTCTGGTTCTCTTCAACCTGCTGGTTGCGGTAGGGAACCTGACCCCGGGCTATCCGCTGGACGGAGGGCGCCTGGCGCGCGCTTTGCTGGCTTCCTGGATGCCACCCTCTGCGGCGCTTCGCCTGACCTCCTTGCTAGGCCGTGTGTACGCTATCGCCCTGGCCGGCTGGGCTCTCACCTTAGTCCTCTTGCGCGCGCGCTTCAGCCTGGAAATAGGCCTAGCTCTCTTCTTGCTGGCCGGTCTGTTGCTCTGGCTGAGCTTTGCCCCCGTTGCTCCCGATCCTCTTGGAGAAAAAACGGCAAGAACCAAGGCGAGGGGTCCGCGAAAGAAAGCGCTGGTGGGCGTGACGGTTTTCCTGCTTTTCCTTCTGGCCGCCTTATCCTCGGGGATCGTCCCCCTGGCTGAAGGCTTGGAGATGCCGGGGTTGGCTTTAGCGGTGGAGCCGATGATTATCGTCGACTCTTCCCACGCTCACGAGAAACCCGGTCAATTCTTGCTGACTTCCGTGATCAACCAGACCCCTATCCTCCTTGGCCAGCGCCTTTTGGCCATCTGGGATCCGTCAGTGCGCATCATCCCTCCTGAGCAGGTGGTCCCCCCCGACACCACTCCCCAGCAGATGATGGAGGTAAACTTCCAAGCCCTGGAGGAGAGCCAACTGAACGCTACCCTGGTGGCTTTCCAGTTGGCCGGTTATGAGGCATCCTTGACGGGCGACGGCGCTGGGGTGAGGGCTGTGCTGCCGGAGAGTCCCGCAGCGGGCCGCCTTCAGGCCGGGGATATCATCACCAGCCTCGATGGACAACCCATCGCCACTGTGGAAGATCTGATTGCAGGGTTGCGCACCCGTTCCCCCTCCAGCATTGTGAACCTCACCGTGCAACGTGAGCAGGAAGAACTCCCTGCCGGGGGCTGTATACTCCCTGCCGGGGGCTGGAGCGTACACATTCAGACCGGCCTTCTCCCCGGCAGTGAGCCGGGCGATCCTCCCCGCATCGGGATTCTCGCGCAGACGGCGGGCTTGCGCGTGGAGACTCCCTTTCCCGTCTCCATCCGGCCGCAGAAGATCGTCGGTGGCCCCTCAGCAGGTCTAATCTTTACCCTGACCCTTTACAACCGCATCGCTGTGGAAGACCTCACCCGGGGGCGAACCATCGCCGGCACTGGGACGATCGATGCCGAGGGAAGGGTGGGGCCGATCGGCGGGGTGGAGCAGAAGGTGGTCGCTGCCGCGAGAGCAGGCGCATCAGATTTCCTCTGCCCAAGTGAAAACTTTGCCGATGCCAAAATGGTAGCGCAAGGGATCCGCGTCTGGGCTGTGCAAACAGCCCAGGAAGCCATCGACCTCCTGCGTCGGGAAGCGCTCACGCCATGACTGTCACCGGAAACTATTTGCGTCGGCGCCCGTTTTCTTCTTCTTTCTCCGGCTCTTTGTCTTCCTCGGTTTCCTCCTCCTCTTCATCATCATAGCCTTGCTCTAAGGCCTCCAAGGTGTAGTTGGCCAGACGTTCGGCCAGATCCTCCGAGGCGGCGTTCAAAAACTCCTCAGCCGGAATCTCCAACGGTTCGGCATCTTCCAACTGGATCACGACGACCCCTTCTTCCTCATCATAGTCCAAGGAATAGAGGGTGAAGACGGCATCCAGGAACTTCTCCTCGATTTGCTCGAACTTACTGTTCATCGCCTTCTCTCCTTTCAAACAGTTAGATTGCTCTTCAAGCATACTGCATGAATGAGCCATTCTACAGGGATGGGGGCGTGGAAGGGAAGTCACCAGAGCCCATCATTCCGGCAGCGGGGAAAGAAGCGAGCAGCGTGGATCAAGGATGGCTTCCTCGGCCTTGCGAGGGCTGCCCAGAGGTTCTAAGCCTCAGCCACTGGATTGATTGGCCCTCTTGATGTCCCGTAGATAGTCCTGACCAAGGCCTTGAAACATGGCTTTCAACTGCTCGATATCCAAAGGGATCAGCATTTCCACAGGCCAGCAGTCCAACTCATCAGGGAATTCCTGTACTTTGACGCAGGCGATAGAAAACCAATAACGGTCGAACCCCGGATCTTTCCGCTGTGCCATGGCAAAAAAATCCTCCAGATTCGCATCCTTCAACAGGAGGAAGAGGTCGACCGCATCGCGCGACTCCATCCGTCCTGTGAAAGCCAGCAGTTTGTCTGTTGCCAAGTCGGCGAAGCTGGCGATCTGGATTCCGTACTCCGAGTTATCTGGCGGGTTCAAATGGAAAGGAGAATCCAAGGCAAACTGTACTTTGGTCGATTCGTCATCTTCGATGCAGGATAATTCAACGAAAGTAGAGAACTGTCGTACAACTTGGACAGCAATATTCGAATCCCTCAGCACCCCGACCGCCTGCCTGGAAAACGGTTGAACCAAACCCCCGCTTTTCCCCGTTTCCGCGGGGGGGACAGGGGGGCCGGCAGTCGGAATAACTGTAGTGGCGCGGCTGCCTCTACCTGCATATCAGGTCGAGGGGGTAGGCGGTCAGGCTGCGCGGCCCGCCCTGTTCCACTACCACGCAGTCCTCCAGGCGCACCCCGAAGCGGCCCGGCAAATAGATGCCAGGCTCTACGCTGAAGCACATCCCTTCCTCCAACCGCTGGTCATTGCCGGCGTGGAGGTAGGGTTCCTCGTGTACCTCCAGGCCGAGACCGTGTCCCAGGCGATGGATGAAAAAAGGGCCGTACCCGGCAGCCTCGATGTGGGCGCGGGCGATGCGGTCCAGCTCGCCGATGCGCACCCCGGGGCGGATGGCTGAAGTAGCCTTCTCTTTGGCCTCGGCTACGGTGCGGTAGATACTCCGGAACTCTTCGGGGGGATCACCCAGGAAGGCGGTGCGGGTCATGTCTGAAAAGTACCCCTGGCATCGTCCGCCGAAGTCCAGCACGATCGCGTCGCCGTTTTCCACTCTGCGTGAGCTGGTGCTGTGATGAGGGAATGCGCCGTTGGGGCCGGAGGCGACGATTGGCAAGGGTGGGTCCGGTTCCGCTCCATCACCTAAAAGCGAGGAAATGACCACGCCGGCAACCTCCAACTCGCTGATCCCCGGGCGTAGTGCCAAGATGGCCTTCTCCATTGCCCGGTCAGCCGCCCCCCCGGCCGCCAGCAGCCTGCTGACTTCGGCCGGCTCTTTGCGCATGCGCGCCTTGGCGATAGCGCCTTCAGCAACGCAGAGCGGCATGGAAGGGAAGCGATCGCGAAGAGCCAGAGCAAGGACAGCAGGCACTCCTTTGTCGCAGTGCACCGGCAAGCCACCGGATATTTCAGAGGGGCGGGTTTGAAACCCGCCACCAAGGAGCACATCGATCGTCAATCGACAAGGATCTTCTCCATCCTTCCATGGATCCATCGTCAGCAATCCCTGGAGGTGGGTAAACTCGCTGGCATGCATCTGGGGAACGATCAAGAGTGGCCTCCCCAAGATGGGAACCACGAGCAGAAGCAAACGCTCCAAGGCCATCGGTCGTTGGCCCAGCAGATAGGCCATATTGGCTGGCGAAGCCACCAACTGGGCTTGCACTCTTTCCTGACGCAAGCTTTTCTGCAGCCGGCCAAGCCGCTCGGCATAGAGTTTTACATCTGTCATCTTCTCATCTCCTTGGCTCTCATTTCCGCTATTGTGCCGCTTGTAGCTGTGAAGGGCAAAGTGACCCAAGATTCCTTGCAACCTGTATAATATAGGTATGTACTCGCG
>JAPLHV010000180.1:57579-60771 GCA_026389455.1 Coprothermobacterota bacterium | reverse complement strand
GAAGATGACAAAGCTTGATAGGTCAAGCCACTCGGCCTATGCGCACTGGTCAGCTGAGCCCATTACTGAGCTTACACCTCCAGCCGCTCAACCTGGTAGTCTACCAGGGGCCTTAGCGCCTTACGGCGGGGAAACCTTATCGGTTCATGGTCAATAACTGTGATTCTTCCCGGTAGCTCATGCCAGTGCCCATTGAGACCGATTCGTCAGGTGAATACGAATCCGTAGGTTATCAGCGTTGCGGTAGCCATAACCCAGTCGCTTGATCACCTTGATGCGGTTGTTCTTTCCTTCCAGGGGACCATTGGTGACCCTGCAAGAGAAGTAGTTGAGGATTTCCTCGCCCCATTCGCGGAAGGTTCCCAGGAGAGCCCGGAAAGGCTCCAACCAGCTTCTGCGAACCTGCCCGAGCCATTCTCCCATTCCATCCAAAGCCTCCCGCCAAGTGGCGCTGTGGTACCACTCTCGCAGCCCTTCCTTCAATTGCCAAGCTGTTTTCAGGGCAGGAAAGAGGCGGAACAAGGTCTCCAGTTTGGCCTCTTCCTTGAAAGACAGCTTCTCCTTGGCTTTCAGCAAGAGGCGTCGGGCATGGAAGAGAGCATCATGGGTCCGGTCGTGCCCCTTTCCCTGCCAGGCTACTCGTACCTGATCGAGAGCTCGATGGACCATCCGCAGGAAGTGGAACTTGTCCACCACGACGCGGGCGTAGGGCAGGCAGAGCTGCACCGTTTGGCGGAAGGCATCGTGCATGTCCATGGTCACGACGCGAACCCGGTCTGGGTCTGGCAGCTTCTCCAGGTAGGCTCGTAAGAGGTTGGAGCCGTTTCCTGGAATCAGTCCCAAGATGCCCCCTCCTTCCGGGTCATAGACCACGGTCTCCAACCTCCCCCGGGCACGGGAGAACTCGTCCAACCCGAGGATGGGGGATGTTTGGGGATGGTTCAGGAGTTCCGCCAAGCGTGGCCGGTAGGTTTCTGCGAAGGAACGGCGCACCAAGCTGGGGCTGACACCTTCTTGTCGGGCAACTTGGGCCACGGGCTGGAAAGCAGCCCTCCTGGCGACGTGTTGACGCAGGCGCACGGTGCTTCTTCTCCTGAAGCCGAAGACAGGATCCGCTTCGCTGAAGACCTTGTGGCAAGGAAAGCAGCGGAAGCGGCGTTTGCGCAGAACCAAGATCAGGGGTCGGTCCCAGATGCGGCGGTCTTTCTTGCGCTGGGAAGTGGTGGCATGAACCCAGGCGGTCCTTCTGCCACAGAACGGACAGGCTGCACCATCATCTACATGATTACCGGGAAGCTGGACTATACTAAGGTAGGGTTACCCACTTGAAATGAGAAGGAACCTCTTTTCTTTTCAATTTAGCCGGGGAATTTCCCGTCGATACCACAAGCTATTTGACCCTGATCTTCAGGTTCACCGAGAGGTCCTTTAAGCCGTAGTGAGCCGACGAATCCGGAGGGTATGGAGCTGTAGCCGTGGTTTCCGCTACAAGCTGGTATTCACCTTTTTGGTTCAAAGGAACCTCGAAATTGGCGGCCAATTCGTTGCCTACCTCGAGCGTGATATCCTGAGGCCCGCCGACTACAAAATCCGGCGTCGAGCACCAGACGGTATTCCCTCCTTCGTCTACCAAGCTGAGGACAAAAAGGAAGGAATGCAGGCAGCTCAGTCGGGCAACTGCCGGCCCGATATTCCGTAAGCTTACCCGGCAAGCGATGTTATCTCCTGCCGCGGCTTCGGCTGTATTGATTGTGGCTGTGAGGACAAGGCCCAGGTCCTCCCGCACCAGGCCCTCGGCGAGCGGGAGGGGATAGGCTACGTCGCAGGCCCCCAGAGGAAGCGGAGCCTCTGAAGGCTGAGAGGCCGAACAGCTCGAAAGGAGGAATAGCGATATCAATACAAGCCAGGTTCCGGCCTGTTTAATGACCGCCCCTCCTCCCATCAAGGCCCCCAATACTCAATGTTGTAGTAGGGATTGCGGACCAGGCAGTTTAGAGGTGGAATCACCTTTAGAACTGTAGAGTAGGCGCTAGTCCAAGTATTCCAACTGGAACCGTTGTAGATGGAGCCATATATATTCATTCCCCTTGGTAACTGTCCAGCTTCCACCGTCCCGTCTGCAGCGTAGCATTCGGCAAACGAACAGGGGCCAATTGAAGAAACATTTGAAATATATACGTCTTTGAGGGTTATCCAGTTGCCATTGTAGTAGATTTGAGCCCGCCATATATAGGGTGTGCCTGTATAAAAAACACGAAAGGCATAGTAACTGCCTATTGTTAGGGGATATTGGTCAAAAAACCAAGTCTGAATGTATCCCCAATTATTCATCTGAACAAAAACGCGTGGTTTCGCTCCAACTCCTGCTTCTTTGACCCATCCGGTCTGAAGCCAAACATTTCCATTGAAACAGCCAACCCATGCTGACGTCCAGTGATTGTAATAGACAACTGGACTGGTCACTAGAATACTGGTGGAAGCCCCCTTGAAGTAATTGTAAGTGTAAACACCGGCAAAGAAATTAGTGGTAAGAACGGCAACAGTTGCTTTGGAATAGATCAAGTGTGCTTCGGTGCTCCAATTCATTACTACAGCGGACGGTTCCACTGTCATTGGAATGTCCATTCCTTCTTCCAGGAGTTTGAGGTTCTCCTCAAGGGAAGGGGGTGACTCAGAGCTCACATCAGAATTGGAATAGGCACCCGGGGCAATCTCACCTGGAAGAAACCCCATTGTAACAAGTGAAACCGCTAACAGAACAACCAACGCTTTAATGACCTTCTTCTTCATTTCTGCACCTCCGTTTCCTTCACCTCTCAAATTTGGGTGCTTTCTCCTGCATATGCCCCCAATCTATTAGACGAAAAATCCCGATTGGGTGAAGGCCTTCATGCGTAAGCGAAGAAATCGAATCGAAAAAGATATGGCATACGTAGATCTGGATTTCGCGGACCTGGCTTGCAGAGCAAGTCGAAAATAAGTCGGTCTATCCAGGGGTCCTTGTGATCCCTCCTGATCGAAGGGGAGCTCGCCTCGTTCCCACTAAAAAAGAAAATGCCCTGGCAGCGACCTACTCTCCCGCGGGGTTTCCCCCGAAGTACCATCGGCGTTGGAGGGCTTAACTTCCGTGTTCGGGATGGGAACGGGTGTAGCCCCTCCACAATAACCACCAGGGCAAAACGTTGAGCCTTG